>NZ_JBGFFF010000072.1:0-24554 GCF_056175785.1 Acidovorax sp. LjRoot204 | reverse complement strand
CGATGCTGCGTGTTTGGGCCACGGTAGAGGCTTCAGCAGCTACTTCGGCACGGGTGCGGTTGGTGTCGAACTTGAGGGCGAATTGCGAGCTGTCGGCTTCATCAGCGTGGGCGCCGAAAGCGGAGAAAGCAGCCACAGCAGCGATGGACAGGAAACGTGTTGTCTTGTTCATGGTGATCTCGATTCTTGATGGGGTGGGGGGCGAAATCCGTTGATTCCGGGACGGCTTACAGAGCGCCGAGTTCGCCGGAAGGGATCTGGCCAGTGCGCACTGCTTCAGCAGCCTGGGCACGCACGGCAGCACGGTCAGCCGTGGACTTGTAGGTCACCACACGCGAACCTGCTGGCTCGATCGAGCGGGTCTGGGCCACGGTAGCGGCTTCGGCGGCCACTTCAGCGCGGGTGCGGTTGGTTTCAAACTTGGTGGCGAACTGCGAAGCGTCGGCTTCGTCAGCCTGGGCACCAAAAGAAGCGAAAGCAGCAACAGCAGCGATAGAGAGGAAACGGGCGGTGTTGTTCATGATGGAGAAGTCCTTGAAGTTGAAAAAGCGTCTCAAAAAAGCCGGGTCAAAAACCATTCCTGAACCGGGTTCGGTGAGTCGCCTTGCGGGTTCGGCTCATCGATGGATGAACTGTACGCCGATGGTGTTTAGAGAAAAACTACTGAGTCGCAAACTGACTGTTCCAGTTTTGGAAACAGTAGGCCCATTCAGGACGCGCCCTTGGGTCAAATGTGCGCAGCGCCCCGCAGCGCCAGGGCGGGCACCCCAGGCCCACAATGCACATACCCAATTGATGCGACTAGGTATAAATCCTGAGATTCTGGCGAAATTTAGTATGTGTAGTGCTTTTCAAAGTATCAACTGAGCATCAGAGCATCGGTATCGTTCAGCCCATCAATGCCGAGATTCGACTGGCGTTGAATGGCAGATCCATACCAACTACGCAGGAGACGTTCCGATGCCCCGTTCCACTCGTCCACACACTCGCCTGGCTCTGGCCGTTGCCGCCCTGGCGGCATCGCTGTGCGGAACCGCTGCGCATGCGCAGACCGAACTCGTGATTGCCACCGTGAACAACGGCCACATGATCGAGATGCAAAAGCTCAGCAAGAATTTCGAGCAGGCGAACCCCGACATCAAGCTCAAGTGGGTCACGCTCGAAGAAGGTGTGCTGCGCCAGCGCGTGACGACCGACATCGCCACCAAGGGCGGCCAGTTCGACGTGATGACGATTGGCATGTACGAAGCGCCCATCTGGGGCAAGAAGGGCTGGCTGCAGGAGCTGAAGACCGATGCTGCCTACGACGTGGATGACCTGCTGCCCGCCGTGCGCAATGGCCTGACGGTGGACGGCAAGCTGTTTGCCGCGCCGTTCTATGGCGAAAGCTCCATGYTGATGTACCGCAAGGACCTGGCCGACAAGGCCGGCGTGCAGGTGCCTGAGCGTCCCACCTGGCCGCAGATCAAGGACCTGGCCGCCAAGATGCACGACCCCAAGAACGGCGTGTACGGCATCTGCCTGCGCGGCAAGCCAGGCTGGGGTGACAACATGGCGTTTTTGACCACGCTGGTCAACACCTTCGGCGGCCAGTGGTTCGACATGCAGTGGAAGCCGCAGCTCGAATCCAAGCCCTGGAAGGACGCGATCACCTTCTACGTCGACCTGCTCAAGAACTATGGCCCGCCCGGCTCGTCGGCCAACAGCTTCAACGAGATCCTGGCGCTGACCAACTCCGGCAAGTGCGGCATGTGGGTGGATGCCACCATCGCCGCATCGTTCGTGGCCGACCCCAAGCAGTCCAAGGTGGCCGACCAGATGGCCTTTGCCCAGGCGCCCACCATGAACACGCCCAAGGGCGCGAACTGGCTGTGGTCGTGGAATCTGGCCATCCCGGCTGGTTCCAAAAAGGTCGACGCCGCGCAGAAGTTCATCACCTGGTCCACCAGCAAGGACTACATCCAGCTGGTGGCCAAGACCAACGGCTGGGCCAACGTGCCCACCGGCACGCGCAAGAGCACCTACGCCTCGCCGGAATTCCAGAAGGCCGCGCGTTTTGCCGCCGCAGAGAAGACCGCCATCGACTCGGCCAACCCCACGGATTCGACCTTGCCCAAGAGCCCGTATGTGGGCGTGCAGTTCGCGGCCATTCCGGAGTTCCAGGCCATCGGTATCGCCGTGGGTCAGCAGATGAGTTCTGCGCTGGCAGGCAAGACGACGGTGGACGCGGCACTCAAGGCCGGCCAGGTGGCGGCTGACCGCGAAATGAAGAAGGCCGGCTACTACAAATAGGCAAGCGCCCATTGGGCTACTGCGCGGCCCGATCTGGGGGCGGTGTTCCTCGCCGTACGAGAGTACGACTGCGGTACAGCACCCCCACCTCGGGCCGCTCGCTACGCCCACTGGGCGCTTGCCTCACTGCGCTGTGTAAGTCTGTATCGGAATTCCCATGAACCGCCGCCTGCTACCCCGTCTGCTGCTCACGCCAGCCATGGCCACGCTCTTCCTGTGGATGATCGTGCCACTGGTGATGACGATCTACTTCTCGCTCATCCGCTACAACCTCATGCAGCCGGACCAGACCGGCTTTGCCGGGCTGGAGAACTTTGAGTATTTCGTCACCGACCCCTCGTTCGGCACGGCGGTGGTCAACACCATCTTGCTGCTGGGTAGTGTGATTCTCATCACGGTGGTGTTCGGCATTGCGATTGCGCTGCTCATCAACGAGCCGTTTGCGGGCCGTGGCATCGTGCGGGTGCTGCTGATTTCGCCGTTCTTCGTCATGCCCACGGTGAACGCGCTGATGTGGAAGAACATGATGATGAACCCCATCTACGGCGTGCTCGCCCAGGTGTGGATGTTCTTTGGCGCACAGCCGGTGGACTGGCTTACCGACCACCCGCTGTTCTCGGTCATCGTCATGGTGTCGTGGCAATGGCTGCCGTTTGCCACGCTGATCTTCATGACCGCATTGCAGAGCATGAACCACGAGCAGCTCGAAGCATCGCGCATGGACGGCGCCAACTACCTGCAGCAGCTGCGCTACCTGTATGTGCCGCACCTGGCGCGCTCGGTGGCGGTGGTGGTGATGATCGAACTCATCTTTTTGCTCAGCATCTTTGCCGAGATCTACACCACCACGGGTGGCGGGCCGGGCGATGCGAGCACCAACGTCACCTTCCTGATCTTCAAGCAGGCACTGCTCAACTTCGACGCGGGCGTGGCCTCGGCAGGTGCGCTGTTCGCAGTGCTGCTGGCCAATATCGCGGCGGTGTTTCTGATCCGCATGGTCGGCAAGAACCTTGACAAGTAAGACGGGGCAACGCTCATGACAACGACAAAACGACGCCGCTCCAACTTCCCGCTGGGCCTGCTGGCCCTGCGCACCGCCGCTGCCTGGGGCGTGGCCCTGCTGCTGTTTTTCCCGCTGGGTTGGCTGTTYCTCACGGCGTTTAAGACCGAGTTGCAGGCCATCGCCGTGCCGCCGCAGCTGTTCTTTGTCCCTACGCTCGAAAACTTTCACGAGGTGCAGGAGCGCAGCGACTACTTGCTGTACGCCAAGAATTCGGTCATCACCAGCGTGGTCTCTACCCTGGTGGGGTTGATGCTGGCTGCGCCTGCGGCCTACGCCATGGCCTTCTTCAAGGGCAAGTACACCAAGGACATCCTCATGTGGATGCTCTCGACCAAGATGATGCCCGCCGTGGGCGCGCTGGTGCCCATCTATGTGCTGGCGCAAAAGAGCCACCTGCTCGATACGCAGCTTGCGCTCATCATCGTGTTCGCGCTGTCCAACCTGCCCATCATGGTCTGGATGCTGTATTCGCACTTCAAGGACATCCCGCGCGAGATTCTGGAAGCCGCGCGCATGGACGGCGCCACGCTGTGGCAGGAGGTGCGCCTGGTGCTGCTGCCGCTGGGCATGGGCGGCCTCGCGTCCACCGGCCTGTTGTGCCTGGTGCTGTCATGGAACGAGGCCTTCTGGAGCCTGAACCTCAGCGCCGCCAAGGCCGGCACGCTGGCCACCCTGATCGCGTCGTACTCCAGCCCTGAGGGCCTGTTCTGGGCCAAGTTGTCCGCAGCCTCGCTGATGGCCATTGCGCCCATCGTGGTCTTTGGCTGGTTCAGCCAGAAGCAGCTGGTGCAGGGCCTGACGTTTGGCGCCGTGAAGTAACGCGCAGCTTTCCTATCCAACGCAATTAAGTTTTCAGGAACCCGATTCCATGGCCTACCTTCAACTGCGCGGCATCGAAAAATTCTTTGGTGAACACCGCGCCATCAAGGGCATCGACCTCACCATCCAGCAAGGCGAGTTCATCGTCTTCGTCGGCCCCTCGGGCTGCGGCAAGTCCACGCTGCTCCGGCTGATTGCGGGGCTCGAAAACATCGACGGCGGCACCCTGATGCTGGACGGCCGCGACATCACCGACCAGCCATCCAGCAAGCGCGACCTGGCCATGGTGTTCCAGAGCTACGCGCTGTACCCGCACATGAGCGTGTACGAGAACATGAGCTTTGCGCTCAAGCTCGCCAAGGTGGACAAGCAGGTGATCGACGAGAAGGTGCAGAACGCCGCGCGCATCCTCAACCTCACGCAGTACCTGCAGCGCACGCCCAAGGAGCTGTCGGGYGGGCAGCGCCAGCGCGTGGCCATCGGCCGCGCCATCGTGCGCGCGCCCAAGGTGTTCCTGTTTGACGAGCCACTGTCCAACCTCGACGCGGCGCTGCGCGGCCAGACCCGTGTGGAGATCGCCAAGCTGCACCGCGACCTCGGGGCCACCACCATCTACGTCACGCACGACCAGGTCGAGGCCATGACGCTGGCCGACCGCGTGGTGGTGCTGCGCGACGGCGTCATCGAGCAGGTGGGCACGCCCCTGGAACTGTACGACAAGCCTGCCAACCAGTTCGTGGCCCAGTTCATCGGCACGCCGCAGATGAATGTGGTGCCCCTGCCGCAGCTGCCATCGCCTGTACAACAGCAGGCACCCGCCGGGGCGGAGGGCGGTGCCATCGGCCTGCGACCCGAGAACATCACGGTGCGCAACACCGGCGCGACGCCGGTGCCGGGCCAGGTGGACCTGGTGGAAGCATTGGGCGCAGAGACGCTGATCTACGTGAGCACGCCCAGCGGTGCGCAGTTTGTAGCGCGCCAGAACGACCGCACAGGCCTGCGTGCGGGCGATGCGGTTTGCCTGGACATCGATGCCTCGCAAGCCCATTGGTTCGACCCGAACGGCCGCGTGGTGGCCCGCCAGACCGCATGACCGCCATGACTGCTTCCATGCCCCCCGGACAAACACTTCAAGGCAGGGTGGCGGCCGTTACCGGCGCCGCATCGGGCATCGGCTTTGCCAGTGCCCAAGCCATGGCCCAGGCTGGCGCGCGTGTGGTGCTCATCGATCGCGACGAGGCCGCGCTGGCCAAGGCGTGTGCAGCCATCGGCCCCGGCGCCTTGCCGCTGGTGCTGGACCTGCTCGATGCCAGTCAATGCGCCAGCCTGCTGCAGCGCACGCTGGCGTTGGCTGGTCAGCTCGACATCTTCCACGCCAACGCCGGGCTGTATGTGGGCGGCGACCTGGTGGATGCCGACCCCGACGCCATCGACCGCATGCTCAACCTGAACGTCAACGTGGTGATGAAGAACGTGCACAACGTGCTGCCCCACATGATCGAGCGCGGCACGGGCGACATCATCGTCACCAGCTCGCTGGCCGCGCATTTCCCCACGCCGTGGGAGCCCGTCTACGCATCGTCCAAGTGGGCCGTCAACTGCTTCGTGCAGACCGTGCGCCGCCAGGTCTTCAAGCACGGCATTCGTGTGGGCTCCATCTCGCCCGGGCCCGTCATCACCTCGCTGCTGGCCGACTGGCCCGCGGAAAAGCTGGCCGAGGCCAAGGCCAGCGGCAGCCTCATCGAGGCCTCCGAAGTGGCCGACGTGGTGCTCTTCATGCTCACGCGCCCCCGCGGCATGACCATCCGCGACGTCGTGATGATGCCCACGAACTTTGATCTCTAGAAACCCGCAGTCACGCACCATGAATTTCATCCTGCACCTGGGCCTGGGCTCGTTCCACCGCGCCCACCAGGCCGTTTACGTTCACGCATTGCGCCAGCAGGGCGACACTGGCTGGGCCATCGCAGGCGGCAACCTGCGCCCCGACATGGCCGACACCATCGCGGCGCTGCARGCGCAGGRYGGGCGCTACACGCTCGAAACCGTCACCCCCCAAGGCGAGCGCAACTACACCGTCATCGAGTCGATCCAGCGGGTGATCCCCTACCAGGACGACCTGGCCCCGCTGATTGCCATGGGTGCCGACCCCGCCACCCGCATCATCAGCTTCACGGTCACCGAAGCGGGCTACTACCTGGATGCCCAGAACCAGCTCGACTGGCCCACGTTTGCCGACCTGCGCTCCGACCTGGCGGCCGTGAAGGCGGGCCAGGCAGGCCACACGATCTACGGCGGTCTGGTCAGCATCCTGCGCGCGCGCAGGGCAGCCGGTGCGGGCGCTGTGACGCTGATGAACTGCGACAACCTGCGCCACAACGGCGACCGCTCGCGCGGCGGGCTGCTGCAGTTCATCGAGGCGCTCGGCGATGCGCCACTGAAAGAGTGGGTAGAGCAGAACACCACGAGCCCCAACGCCATGGTGGACCGCATCACGCCACGCCCCACGGCCGATGTGGCCGAGCGCGTGAAGGCTGCAACGGGTTGGGACGACAAGGCAGCACTCATGGGTGAAAGCTTTATCCAGTGGGTCATTGAAGACGACTTCATCGCAGGCCGCCCCGCGTGGGAAACGGTCGGCGTCGAGATGGTGCAGTCGGTGCAGGCGCACGAAGAGGCCAAGATCCGCCTGCTCAACRCCACCCACAGCTGCATTGCCTGGGCGGGCACGCTGGCGGGTTACCAGTACATCCACGAAGGCACACACGACGCGGCCATTCGCCAGATGGCCTACGACTACGTCACCGACGACGCGATCCCGGTGCTCCACACGCCCGAGCAACCATGCCCCATCAACCTGGAGCAGTACCGCGACGTGGTGCTGGACCGCTTCGGCAATCCTGCCATCGCCGACACCAACCAGCGCGTGGCCATGGATGCGTTCTCCAAGATCCCCGGCATGATTGCGCCCACCATCCGCGACCGACTGGCGCGCAACGCTTCGTTCGACAGCGTGGCCATGCTGCCAGCCCTGTTCCTGGCCTACCTGCAGCGCTGGTATGCGGGGCAGATCCCCTACAGCTACCAGGACCAGGCCATGGACCCCGCCGTGGCGCATGCCATCTGCGATGCCGCTGACCCCGTGGCGGCGTACGCGGCCGACACGACCCTGTGGGGCGAGATGGCCAGCCACCCCCAACTGGTGGACGCGTTGCGCAAAGCCTATGCCCGCGTGCTGGCTTTTGTGGCGGAGCGGACAGGCGCCTGATGCTGGTGTAATTTGAGCCCACTACCGCCATGACCGTGAAGATGCCCATCGCCCCGCGCCAGACCAAGCCCGAGCTGGAGCACGACTATGTGCGCTCGCCCGCTCTGGGCTACGAGTCGCCCGAGACGGCGGGCTTCATCCGTTGTTTGTCGCACGGGTTTCCCACGCCGCTGGCGCGCTGGCATTACCACGACGAGTACGAGCTGCACCTGATCACCGCTACCTCGGGCAAGGTCTTTGTGGGGGACTGGATCGGTCAGTTCCAGCCCGGCCACCTGGTGCTGACCGGGCCGCGCCTGCCGCACAACTGGATCAGCATGGACCTGCCCGAAGGCGGCGTGCCGCTGCGCGACCTGGTGATCCAGTTCTCGCACGCGCCGCTGGTGGCCAGCAGCGAGACCATCCCCGAGCTGCGCGAGGTACTGCCTCTTCTGGAGCGCGCGCGCCACGGTGTGGAGTTCTTTGGCATGGAAGCGCAGGCGCAAGAGCATTGGCACCGCATCAAGGCGCGCCAGGGGCTCGCCCGGTTCGGCGCTTTCTGTGAGTTCCTGAGCGACCTGGCGCGCTGCACCGACTTTCGCCTGCTGTCGAGCACGCAGCTGCAAAGCGAGGACAACGACACCCAGCTCGACCAGATCAACGCCATCGTGAGCCGCATCACCGACCACCTGGCCGACCCGCTGTCGGCGGCCGACCTGGCGCAAGAGCTGGGCATGACGGAGAGCCGCTTTTCGCGCTTCTTCCGCCGCGCCACGGGCAATACCTTCACCGACTTTGTGAACCTGGTGCGCGTGAACCGCGCGTGCCAGCTGCTGATGGAGACCGAGCGCTACATCACGCACATTGCTTATGACGTGGGCTTCAACAACATGGCCAACTTCAACCGCCGCTTTCTGGACATCAAGGGCATGACGCCCAGCGAGTACCGCAAGCAGGGCGCTGGAAGGTTTGGAAAGACTTCCTGATCTCCAGCCGGATCTGCACCCCGAGAGGGGGGGAGGCCCTTGTTGCGTGACCCCTGCGCGCAGCCCGCCAAAGGCAAAGGCCGGGCCATGGCTTTCACTGTGAATCACTGACATCCGTCCATCACCCATGTACCTCGGAATCGATTTAGGCACCTCGGGTGTCAAGCTCCTGCTGCTGGACGATGCGCATACTGTGGTCGCTACGGCAGATGCCGCCGTGCCCCAGCTGCGCCCCCAGCCCACCTGGAGCGAGCAGCACCCCGCCGACTGGTGGGCCGCCGTGGAGACTGCCGTGGCGCAGTTGCGCGCGCAGGCTCCCGCAGCGTGGGCGCAGGTGCGGGGCATCGGCCTCTCGGGCCACATGCATGGCGCGGTGGTGCTGGACGCGCAGGGCCAGGTGCTGCGCCCGGCCATCTTGTGGAACGACGGCCGCGCCAGCGCCGAATGTGCGCAGCTGGAATCGGCTGTGCCCACCTCGCGCCAGATCACCGGCAATCTCGCCATGCCCGGCTTCACCGCGCCCAAGCTGCTGTGGCTGCGCAAGCACGAGCCCGCCGTGTTTGACCAGATCCGCACCGTGCTGCTGCCCAAGGACTGGCTGCGCCTGCAACTCACTGGCGATATGGCGAGCGACATGTCCGACGCATCGGGCACGCTGTGGCTGGACGTGCAGGCGCGCGCCTGGAGCCCGGCCATGTTGCAAGCCTGTGGGCTCGATGTTTCGCACATGCCTGCGCTGGCCGAGGGCAGTGCGCCCACCGGCACACTGCGCAGCGATGTGGCACGCCGCTGGGGGCTCGGTGACAGCATCGTCGTGGCTGCTGGCGCGGGCGACAACGCCGCCAGYGCCGTGGGCGTGGGCGCCCGTACTGCGGGGCAGGGCTTTGTGTCGCTGGGCACCTCGGGCGTGGTCTTTCGCGTGACGGACGCTTTTGCGCCTGCCACCGAGCGCGCCGTGCACGCCTTTGCCCATGCGCTGCCGCAGCGCTGGCACCACATGTCGGTCATGCTCAGTGCAGCGAGTGCGTTTGGCTGGATCACCCGGCTCACGGGGCGGGGCGACGAGGCGCAACTGTCTGACGCCGTGGGAGCCCTTAGCGCCAGCCGCCAGGCGCAGGCGCCACTGTTTCTGCCGTACCTGAGTGGCGAGCGCACACCGCACAACAACGCGGCTGCCACCGGCGTGTTCATGGGCCTGCGGGCCGAGCATGAAGCGGCGGACCTGGCCTATGCCGTGATGGAAGGCGTGGGCTTTGGCCTGCTCGATGGCCTCAACGCCATGCGCGCCGCAGGGCCGGGGAAGGGTAGTGACACAGGTCGGAGTGATGCGCCCCTGGCGCTCGTCGGGGGTGGCGCACGCAGCAACCCTTGGGCGCAGCTGCTGGCCAGCGCGCTGGGCACCTCACTGCAGCGCCCGCAGGGCGCACACGCTGCCGCAGCCCTAGGCGCCGCGCGCCTGGCCGCCATGGCCTGCGGTGGTGACGAAGCCCATTGGTGCGAGCCCCTGCCCGCTGACGCCACCTTCATGCCACAGCCCGCACAACAAACCCAGCTGGCCGAACGTTATGCCCGCTTTGTCGCGCTGTACCCCGCGCTGCAATCGCAGTTCTGACGCACTGTCTGCTTCCTTCCAAACGTCCATGACTTCCGCATCCACGATTTCCAACGGCACAGCGCCCATCCATGCCGCCATTGCCGGCGAGGCCCTCATCGACCTGATCCGCCGCCCCGATGGCAGCTACCTGCCGTGCCTGGGCGGCGCGCTCTACAACCTGTGCCGCGCGCTGGCGCGACAGGGTGTAGGCACCCAGTACCTCAACCCCCTGTCGCGCGACCGTTTTGGGCGCGAACTGGCGACGCAACTGGTGGCTGACGGCGTGGTGCTGGCACAGCCCGAGCCCGTGCTGCAGGTCACATCACTGGCCGTGGTCAACCTCGACGCACATGGCCACCCTGACTACGCCTTCTACCGCGAAGGCGTGGCAGACCGTGCCGTGTCTGCCGCAGGTCTGGGCGATAGCTGCGCCGTGCTGCCCGCACTGCAGTTGGTGTGCACCGGCGCGCTGGCGCTCGACGCGCGTGACACTGCCATCTACCTGCCGTGGCTGGCCGCCCAGCGCGCCGCAGGCCGCTGTGTGGTGGTCGATGCCAATCTGCGCCCCTCCGTCATGCCCGACCTGGCGGCGTACCGCACCACGGTGCACGCCGCGCTGGCCCATGCCCACATCATCAAGGCCAGCGACGAAGACCTGGAGCATCTGGCTGTGCCTGGTGTGGATGCCCTGGCCTGCGCGCAGCACCTGCTGGCCGCGAACCCACAGGCCTATCTGCTGGCGCTCACGCTGGGCGCGGAAGGCGCCTGGCTGCTGCACCGTAACGGCGCGCAGCGTTTTGCCAAAGAGGCCCAGTCGCTGCCAGTGGTGGACACCGTGGGCGCGGGCGACAGCTTTCTGGCCGGGATGCTGGCGCATTTGCTGCGGCAGGCGCAGGCCGCGGGTGGTGCGAGCTTTGTGCGGTTTGTCGAAACGCTGACGGCCGATGCCTGCCAGCAGGCGCTGCGCCATGCGCTGGCCAGCGCCAGTTTGTGCGTGATGGAGCAAGGCTGCGTGCCGCCGGGCTGGGAGGCTGCCCGCGCTTGGGGCCAGCAGCATCCCGCCGCCCAAGACCCGCGCTGACATGGGGGTTGCGCCCGCACCCTTGGAGGCGGGCCGTCTATGATCCAACGTCGCCGATTCGCTGGGGATGCCAATGACTGATCTTGTGGTTGCGGTGCTGTGGTCAGCCGTCGATGCGCTGCTGATATTCACTGGCGCATTGGTGGTGCGTGTGCTCAGCCTGGGTCGCTGGCGCACAGAGCATGTGCGCCATCAGGAAGCCAGTATGTTTGCTCCCGCCGGAGCGTTGTCGTTTCGGCGCGAGGGTCAACGCGTGGTGACTGCGAGCGGCCTGTACATCGCTGGATCTTTGTTCTACGTATTGCTGGCTGTGTTGCTGGTGGGCTTCTCGCGAGCCGCATCGGCATGAGGCCCGACAACGCAGCCTCCGGCGCCCTCCGCATCATCCCTGTGGGCCCCGATGCCGCCGAAGCCGCCTGCACGGTCATCCGTCAATCCATCACCCACTGCTGTGCGCTGGACCACGGCCATGACCCCACCATCCTGATGGCCTGGCTGGCCAACAAGACGCCCGAGAACCTGACTGCGTGGATCTCCGCGCCGGGCGCTGCAGCATGGGGGGCATACCGAGGCGACACGATGGTAGGCTTTGCGCTGCTGGCGCGGCCCACGCTGGCGCTTTGCTATGTGGTGCCAGAGGCCTTGCACCAAGGGGTGGGGAGGGGCCTGCTGCAGCACGTGGAGGCCCATGCAGGCGGGGTGGGGCTCGAAGCTTTGGGGTTGGAGAGCACGCGCACTGCGGAGGCCTTTTATCGCCGCCATGGCTATGTGCCGCATGGAGCAGTGCAAACCTGGGCGGGGCTACAGGCACAGCCAATGCGCAAGGTGTTGTGACTTCACCTTTTCTGCCGTGGCGTCGCCCTTCGTGTCACGGATGAGAGAGCGAATTTTTAGTAAAAATGGCCTCTGGCGCCCAATTTATATGCGCTGAAAGCTCTCATTTTTATAGCGATGGGTGGTCCCAGCCCTGCCGCAGCTCACACGTCGGTACGCACCCGGTGGCCCTGGTTGTCGCTCATTTCCAGAATCCACCACTGCGCCCCCGTGTTCTTGTCGATGAAGCGCATGTGCGAAGCGATGTTGGCCAGCGTGGGGCTGTCGAGGTGGAGCAGGCGCTGCACATAGTCCACCAGGTCGTCGGCCGCGTGGGTGAATTCAAAACCGTCGTGGTCGAACTCGAACACCTGGCCGGTGCACTCGCCATCGGTCGCCATCAGGATGTAGTTGCCCGAATGGGGTGTCTCGCCAATCACTTGGCAGTGCTCGATCCAGTCGGGCAGGATCTCTTCGCGTTCTTCGTCACTCAGGTGTTCCGTCCAGCCCTCAAACGCCTCTTGCAGCGTGGGCCATTCAGCGGGCGGGGCGATGTAGCGGGCGGCGTCGCCCGAGTCGACATCGTGGTACAGCAGCACACCGCCGAACGTGGCGTAGAAAGCGGCGAGCTGGCCCACGCCGGGCAGGGGGGCATCCAGCGCAGCGGGGGGCTGGATGTGGTGCTGAAAATTCACCGTTTTGGTCTCTTGCGGCTTGTTGATGCGCTCACAGGAGAACGTGCCTTTGTGTTCGGCGATGGCGCGGTGCAGATCAGGCAGTGTCATGGGCAGACCTTGGGTGGCTGTCAAAGTTCTTGTGCGTACACGATGAAACCATGGTGCTTGGCCAGCTTGTCGTACAGCTGGCGCCCGGCGGCATTGGTCTCGTGGGTTTGCCAGTACACGCGGGACGATTGGGCGGTGCGCGCTGCGCCGTACACCGCTTCGATCAGCGCCCGTCCCACGCCCCGGCCGCGCGCGGCTTCGCGGGTGAACAGGTCGCTGAGGTAGCACACGGGCTCGATGCGCGTCATGCTGCGGTGAAACAGATAGTGCGTGAGGCCCAGCAGCTCGCTGCTGGCATCGTCCTGCGCCACCAGGCAGAACATGGGCTCTGCCGCGTCATGAAACCGCTGCCAGGTGGCTTGCGTGATGTGCTCCGGCAGCGCGGTGGCGCCAAAGCGGCCATAGAACGCGTTGTAGCCATCCCAGAGCGGGCGCCAGGCGGTGTAGTCTTCGGGTTGAACCGGGCGCACAGTCACGGCAGCGGTCATGGGTCAGCTTTCTGTGGGTTTACTGCAGCACGCGCTTCGGGTTCATGATGCCCTGCGGGTCCAGCGCCTGCTTGATGGCGCGCATCATGCCAAGCGCCACGGGCGACTGGTACTTGGCGAGCTTGTCGGCCTTGAGTTCGCCGATGCCATGCTCGGCCGAGAACGAGCCGCCAAACTCGGCCACGGCCTCGTACACCAGGTGGTTCACATGCGCCTCGTGCTCGCGCAGGAAGGCCTTGGTGTCGCCTTCTGCCGGTGCCTGCACGTTGTAGTGCAGGTTGCCGTCGCCCAGGTGGCCGAAGTTSACCAGSCGCACGCCGGSRATCTCGCGCKSCAGCASYGCGTCGGTKTSSGCCACRAAGGCSGGRATGCGMGASAYCKGMAYCGAGATGTCGTGCTTGATGTTCAGGCCYTCTTCGGCCTGSGCGAGCGGAATGCTCTCGCGGATGTGCCACAGCTGGTGCGCCTGGGTGAGGTTCTCGGCCACCACGGCGTCGGTCACGCAGCCCATTTCAAACGCGGTCTCCAGCAGCGATTCAAACCGTGCACGCGCGTGTTCTTCGGATTCGCTGTCGGAGTTTTCGAGCAGCACGCACCAGGGCGCGTTGTCGTCGCCCAGAAAGGGCACGCGCAGCTGCGGCATGTGTTTGCCCACCAGGCTCAGCGCAAACTGGCCCATCACCTCAAAGCCCGTGAGGCCCGCGCCCAGCTGCTTGTGCGCCAGGCCCAGCAGCGCCACGGCGTGCTCCATGGATGGCACAGCGGCCCAGGCGGTGAGGCGCGCGGCGGGCTCGGGGTAGAGCTTCATCGTCGCGGCGGTGATGATGCCCAGCGTGCCTTCGCTGCCGATGAACAGGTCGCGCAGGTCGTAGCCGGTGTTGTCCTTGCGCAGGCCCTTGAGGCCGTCCCACACCTCGCCCTGCGGCGTGACCACTTCGAGGCCCAGGCACAGGTCGCGCGCATTGCCGTAGCGCACCACCTGCGTGCCGCCTGCGTTGGTGCCCAGGTTGCCGCCAATGGTGCRGCTGCCCTCGGCAGCGAGGCTCAGAGGGAAGAGCACGCCGGCCTTCTCGGCCACGTCCTGCAGGTTCTGCAGGATGCAGCCCGCTTCTACCGTCATGGTCAGGTTGTCGGTGTCCACGCTGCGCACCGCGTTCATGCGCGTGAGGCTCAGCACGATCTGTGTGCCGCTGTCATCGGGCGTCGAGCCCACGGCCAGACCGGTGTTGCCGCCTTGCGGAACGATCGCGGTGCCCGCTGCCGCACAGGCCTTGACCACAGCGGCCACCTCTTGCGTGTTGGCAGGGCGCACCACGGCCAGGGCCTTGCCGCGCACGCGGCGGCGCCAGTCCTGTTCCCAGGCGGTGAGATCGCCTTCGTTGAGCACATGGGCGGGGCCGACGATGGTACGCAGGGTGTCGAGCAAGGTGGTCATGGGTGAAGCGACGGGTTCAGTGGGTTGATCGGGTAGCGGAGGGCTGCGCCATGGGCATCAGGGGGCGGGTGGCGCAGCGCTGGCTTCTGCCGCAGCGGCGGCTGCCTTGGCGTTGCGCTGGCGCACGCGCACATGCAGCGTACAGGCGGTGAACAGCACGAGGCACAATGCCACTTCGCCCCAGGCCAGCCATTGCGATGGGGGCTTGTCGCCCCAGCCGCGCACCACGCCTTCGGTGAARTASAGCCAGATCAYCAGGCTGACCCAGCGGTAGGTGTACATGCGGTTTTTCAGGATGCCTGCCAGCGGGATGCACAGCGGCAGGGCCTTGAGCGCCAGCCAGGTGCCGCCGGGGCGCAAGGGGGCCAGCACCAGCTCCCAGGCCAGGCATAGAACAATCAGGGCGAGCAGGCTGCCGGTGGCAAGCCAGCGGGTGGCAGCAACACCGCTGTCGGGCGGTGGGAGAGGGATGGCGGGGGAGGCAGTCATTGGGGTGGCATCATATCGGCCATGCCTTTTTCCATACAGACAGTAGCGTCGCGCACCGAGGCGTTGATCAATGAGCTGTCGCACTTCCCATGGAAGACCACGGCCCAGACGCTGCGTGAGCGCTTTCGTGAGGACCACCTGGGCCTCACGGCCAGCAGCCTCACCTTCACCACCAYCMTSGCGMTGGTGCCGTTYTTYACGGTGGCGCTGGCGGTGTTCACCGCATTTCCCATCTTCGGCAAGCTGCAGGACGCGCTGCAGGGCTGGCTGGTCAGCAGCCTGGTGCCCGACAGCATCTCGCGGCAGGTGTTGGGCTACCTCACGCAGTTTGCGGCCAAGGCCAGCAGCCTGGGGGTGGCGGGGTTCAGCATCCTGCTGGCCACGGCGCTGGCACTGATCCTGACCATCGACCGTACGCTCAACGACATCTGGCGCGTGCAGCGCCTGCGGCCGCTGGGACAGCGTGTGCTGATCTACTGGGCGGCCATCACGCTCGGCCCGTTGCTGATGGGCGCGAGCTTGGCCCTCACTTCGTATGTGATGTCGGCCTCCGGCGGGCTGGTCAAGCGCCTGCCGGATGGCGTGCAGTTGCTGTTCGATTCGATCCAGTTTGTGGTGCTGGCGGGCGGCATGGCGTCGCTGTACCACTATGTGCCCAACACGCCGGTGAAATGGCGGCACGCCTGGACGGGCGGCTTTTTTGTCGCGGTGTGCATCGAGCTGGCCAAGAAGGTGCTGGCGGTGTACCTGGGCAAGGTGCCCACCTACTCGGTGGTGTACGGCGCGTTTGCCACGCTGCCCATCTTGCTGGTCTGGATCTATGTGGCCTGGGTCATCGTGCTGCTGGGTGCTGTGGTGACCGCGTACCTGCCCAGCCTGCTGGCGGGGGTGGCGCGGCGCGGCACGGTGGCGGGCTGGACGTTTCAGCTGGCGGTGGAGGTGCTGCAGGCGCTGCACCGTGCGCGCCAGCAGCCCATCAAGGGCCTGCGCCCCAGCCAGCTGGCCCAGTTGCTGCGGGTCGATGGATTGCAGCTGGAGCCCGTGCTGGAAGCCCTGACCGCGCTGGACTGGGTTGGACAGGTGGCCGATGCTGCGGTGAGTGCGGCCGACGTGCCCGAGTCCCGCTATGTGCTGCTGGCCGACCCGGAAAGTACCTTGCTTGCGCCCCTGGTGCAGCGCTTGCTGCTGCAGCGCGTGGACAGCCTCGGGCCGCTGTGGGTCAACGCCAGGCTCGAAAGCTTGCGCATGGCGGATGTGTTGCAGGCGCGTTGACCGGGGTGAATGACTGCCTTCAAATAGCGGCTCATTGCTATACAAATAATAGCTAAAAAGGCATGTTGCACTAGCGCTTCCAGCCCCTGGGGCTCCAAGTCATCTCACAGGGGTACTTTACCCGTCCAGATGTCCTTGTACATGACCCAGTCGCCCATGAAGCTGTASAGCGGGCGCTTGAASSTGGCSGGCYTGTTCTTYTCRAAGCCGAAGTGCCCSACCCAGGCAAAGCCGTAGCCGCAGAGCAGGCCGTACAGCAGGTACTGGGGCTTGCCCGTGGCCACCAGCATGGCCAGGCAGACCAGCGTGAGCGTGGAGCCCACAAAATGCAGGCGGCGGCATGTGCGGTTGCTGTGTTCGCTCAGGTAGAACGGGTAGAAGTCCGCGAAGCGCTTGAAGGCCCGAGGGTCCGTGCTGGGCGCTGGTTGCGGGGTGGCAGTCTGGGTGGTCATGGCGTTGTCTCCGGGCGGCGTTGAGGCTCTGCCTGCGTTATACGCCGTGGCCTCGGTGCGCACCAGCGGGGCAGTGCGGGTGTGCTGTCGCCAACGGGTCTGCCACCCTGAACCGGCTATTGAAACCCCGGCGGGCTGCCTGCGCGCCGGGGTTTGGGGGCTCACCGGGCCAGGAAGTCGCGGATGGCGGCCAGTGTTTCTTCCGGCGCCTCGGTCATCTGGTTGTGGCCCACGGGCAGGTGGGTGATCTGCACCTGCTTGCCCGCCGCCTGGGCAGCCTTGACGAGACCCTGTGCCKCCTTGGGCGCCGTCATCTGGTCCTGGCTGCCCAGCGCAAACAGCACGGGGCAGGTCAGTTGCGCCATGGCCGCTTCGCCACCGGCATAGCTGTCACAGGCCACAAACCCTCGGTGGAACACGTTGACTGCCGTGTTGCTGCGCAGCACCTTGCGCCCCAGCGCCATGCCTGCACCAAACACCCAGGTGCCCGGGCCCAGGGCCGACGGGGGCGCAGACAGGGTGCTGCGGGAAAACACATTGACCATGCGCATCGCCTTCTCCGGGGCGGTCTGCGAGGCCTCGATGAGTGCGGGCGACACCTTCATCGGGAAGGCGGTGCCCACCAGCACCAGGTGGCTGATGCGGTCCTTTAGGCGCGCAGCGGCTTCCATGGCGATGAGGGAACCCCAGCTGTGGCCTACCATCGCCGCGCGCTGCACGCCCGCGGCATCGAGCAGCGCGCCGATGAAGTCCGCGCCTTGCTCCACCGTGGCGGGGGCATCGCCGCCACTGCGGCAGTGGCCGGGCAGGTCGATGGCCAGAACGTTCCAGCCGTGGTTGGCSAWSYAGCGGCTTTGCAGGRYCCACACGCTGTGGTCGTTGAGSACRCCGTGGATGAACACCACSGTSGGCTTGKYSGCATCRAAWGCCTTGCCGCCGGTGTAGCAGTAGRTGGCGGCGCCGTTGACTTGGATGTGCATGGTCAGGCCCCCGCCTTTTCTGCGGCTTTGAGCGCGCGTTTCAGGTCGTCAATGAGGTCGTCGGCATCTTCGAGACCGATGGACAGGCGGATCGTGCCCTGGCTAATGCCTGCGCCCGCCAGCGCYTCGTCGSTCATGCGGAARTGCGTGGTGCTSGCCGGRTGGATCACCAGGCTGCGGCAGTCGCCCACGTTSGCCAGRTGGCTGAAGACCTTGAGGGTTTCGATGAATTTCTTGCCCTGCTCGCGGTTGCCCTTGAGGTCAAAGCTGAACACCGAGCCCGCACCGCATGGCAGCAGCTTTTGCGCCAAGGCATGGCTGGGGTGAGACTCCAGCAACGGGTGGCCCACGCGCGACACGAAAGGCTGCGCGGCCAGAAACTCCACCACCTTCTCGGTGTTGCGCATGTGCTGCGCCATGCGCAGCGGCAGGGTCTCGATGCCTTGCAGGATGAGCCAGGCAGTGTGCGGGCTCATGCAGGCGCCAAAGTCGCGCAGGCCCTCGCGCCGCGCGCGCAGCAGAAAGGCGCCCACGGTGCTCTCCTCGGTGAACACCATGTTGTGAAAGCCGTCGTACGGCTGCGTCAGCTCGGCAAATTTGCCGGCCGATTTGGGACCGTCCCAGTCAAAGCTCCCTCCGTCCACCACGATGCCCCCCACCACCGTGCCRTGGCCCGAGAGGAACTTGGTGGCCGAGTGGTAGACCAGATCCGCTCCATGTTCAAAAGGCTTGATGAGCCAGGGCGAGGTGAGSGTGGAGTCSACCAGCAGCGGCACGCCGGCCKCGTGMGCGATGGAGGATACGGTAGGGATATCCAGCACATCCAGGCCGGGGTTGCCCACAGTCTCGCCAAAGAACAGCTTGGTGTTGGGGCGCACAGCGGCGCGCCAGCCGTCGATATCGCCGGGCTTCACAAACGTGGTCTCGATGCCGAAGCGCGACAGCGTGTAGTGCAGCAGGTTCTGCGATCCGCCATACAGCGCCGTGCTGGCGACGATGTGGCTGCCCGCGCCCATCAATGTGGCAATCGCCAGGTGCAATGCAGCCTGGCCGCTGGCGGTGGCGATCGCGCCCACGCCGCCTTCCAAGGCGGCCACGCGCTGCTCCAGTACCGCATTGGTGGGGTTGCTGATGCGGCTGTACACATGGCCGCCGCGCTCCAGATTGAAGAGGGACGCGGCATGGTCGCTCGACTCGAAGACGAASGAGGTGGTSAGGTGGATSGGCACSGCSCGCGCGCCGGTGGCGGGGTCGGGSSYGGCGCCKGCGTGCAGCGCCAGSGTGTCRAAGCCGGGGTCGGAGTARCCGGGCATCTGTGTGTCTCCCATGTTGTCAATGCAGGCGGGCATTGTGGGCTATATTTGCTGACAAACAGCCTGCAGCACCTGGGCAACCCCAGCGGATGTGCTGGTGTGTGCGGGCCCACACATACTCTTTCCGATTCTTCCCGATCCCCCGGAGACTCCGCACCATGAAAGTCAGCGACATCCTTCGCGTCAAAGGCAACACCCTCTACACCGCATCGCCGGACGAGCCGCTGGCGGGTGCCGTGAGCCTGATGGCAGAGCGCGACATTGGCTCGCTGGTGGTGATGGAGCATGGCGACCTGGTGGGCATGCTCACCTTCCGCGAAGTGATCCAGGCGCTGGTCAAGAACGGCGGCAGCGTGGGCACGATGCTGGTGCGCACGGCCATGGACGATGCGCCACTGACCTGCACGCTCGAAACCGACATGGACGAAGTGCGCCGCATGATGCTGGACCGCCATGCGCGCTACATGCCCGTGATGGACCGCCGCATGCTGATGGGCGTGATCAGCTTCTATGACGTGGCCAAGGCSGTGGTGGACAGCCAGAACTTYGAGAACAAGATGCTCAAGGCCTACATCCGCGACTGGCCSGAAGAAGAGCCCCGTACCTGAGGTTGTGGGCAGGGCGCGAGGCCCGCGTCCCGGCGTGACGGCACAGACGTGCCTCTAGCCAAGTCAGCGATAGGGGCGAGGCGCCTGGGCGCACAGCCAGGCCTCGATCTCATCGGGTGGTAGCGGCTTGCCGAACAGGTAGCCCTGCATGACCGGGCAGCCGTGGGCCTGCAGCCACTGCTGCTGGCCGGTGGTCTCCACCCCCTCGGCCACCACGACCATGCCCAGGCTGTGCGCAATGCTCAGCACCGACACCGTGAGGGCGCGCGCCGTGGCGCTGGTGGTGAGGTCTTGCACAAAAGCCATGTCGAGCTTGAGCTCGCTGATGGGCAGGCGGTGCAGGTAGCTCAGGCTGGAATAGCCGGTGCCGAAGTCATCCAGGGACAGCTTGAAACCCTGGTGGTGCAGGGCCTCGATGTTCTGCAGCGTGACGGGCCGCGCATCCATCATCACACTCTCCGTGATCTCCAGCAGCACATCGCTGGCGCGCAGGCCATGGCGCTGCAGCGCATCGCTGATCTCCTGCGCAAACTCCGGCCGGTGGAAGCTGCGGCCCGACAGGTTGATGGCCACGCAGGGCACGTCGTGGCCTGCAGCGCGCCAGGCCGCCAGCTGGCGGCAGGCTTCGTCCAGCAGCCACAGGGTCAGCTCATGGATCAGCCCGGCGTCCTCGGCCACGGGGATGAACTGCGACGGCGGCACCATGCCCCACTGCGGGTGGTTCCAGCGCGCCAGAGCCTCCACACCGTGCAAGGTGCCGGGGGAACTGCTGAGAACCTGCGGCTGGTAGTGCAGCGTGAGGCTGCGGTCGGACAGCGCCTGATGCAGCGCGCGCTCCAGCGAGGCGCGCTCCTGGGCACGGCGGTTCATCTCGGCGCTGAAAAGCTGCAGGCTGTGGCGATGGTCGCTTTTGGCCTGGTGCATGGCCTGGTCGGCATGGCGCAGCAGGGTGTCGATGGTGTCTCCATCGTTCGGAAACATCGCAATGCCGATGCTGGCGTGGGGCACATGGGTCTGCCCGAAGATGTCCAGCGGCTGGGCAATGTCGTGCAGCACGCGCTGGGCGCTTTGCACGGCCTGTTCGGTGGTGCATTCGGAGAGCAGCAGCACAAATTCGTCGCCCGACAGGCGCGCGATCAGGTCACGCGCACGCAGGCCTTGGGTCAGGCGCTGGGCCACCTCGCTCAGCAGCGCATCGCCTGCGGCGTGCCCCTGGGTGTCGTTGATCTGTTTGAATCGGTCCAGATCGAGGAACAGCAGCGCGCCGGTATGGCGCCCCCGCTGCAGGTCGGCCAGCGCCCGCTCTCCACTGCTGCGAAACAGGGCCCGGTTGGGCAGCCCCGTCAGCACATCAAAAAACGCGAGCTGGTGGATACGCTCGTGTGTGCTGTTGCGTTCGATGGCCAGCGCACACAGGTGCAGGCATACATCGACAAGGCGCTGATGCAGCGCGTCGGGTGCGCGCGGTTCGCGGAAGTAAAACGCAAAGGTGCCAATCGGCTGACCCCGGTGGTCGCGAATGGGGCTGGACCAGCAGGCGCGCATGCCGCTCGGGGCAAACAATTCCTGGTAGTCAGCCCAGAGGGGGTCTGTGGCCATGTCGGTGACCACCACGGGCGCGTTGCGGAAGGCGGCGGTGCCACACGACCCTACCTTGGGGCCAATCGCCAGTCCGTCCAGCGCGCGGCTGATGGTGGCTGGCAGGCTGGGCGCTGCCAGCGGGTGCAACCGGCCTTGTGCATCTACCGCCAGGATGGAGGCGGTGACCTCGGGCGCGATGCGTTCGACCTCGCGGCAGACGAGGGCCATCAGCTCGGGAAGGGGCAACTCGTTGACCATGCCCTCCAGCACGTGCGTCTGCAGGACCTCGTGCATCTTGGTGAGCGTGATGTCGGTCAGAATCGAAATGCTGCCCCCCGGTCCGCCGGAGCTTTCGTCGGACGCATTGATCACCAGGGACACCCAGCGGGGTTGCCCCGCCTTGCTGTAAAGCAGTGTGTCCGTACGAAAACTGCCTTTGGCCAGCACATTGCCCCGGATGCTTTCGAGCAGATCCGGATCGGAGTGGGGTCCCAGCAAGACCTCGCTCAGGTGCCGGCCCAGCACCTCGGCGGGCTGGTAGCCAAATAATCGCGTGAACCCTTCGTTGATATAGACCACACACTTGGAGCTGTTGGTCATCACCACAGCGTTGTCGCTGGCGTCCAGTGCGCGGCGAAGGGGAGCATCTGCCAGGGCGGCAGTCAGAAGGGTGCGGGAAGGTGATGTCGGACCCGGAGAGGGTGGCGCGAGGGCGGGCATGGAGATCCCAAAAATCGATGTTTACATGCTAACAAGCGTCCAGAACCCTGCCAAGCAGGATATGTCATGCCTGTGCAAACGCGCCACGTATCGGGCGTGTGGTGCCTCGTGGGTGCGGTGACGTAGCAGCTGTGGGGGAGTACACCACAGCAAACCGGTGTGGCCGTGCGTCGGGCACCCGGGGCTCTGGGATAATCCCGCCCCATGAGCGGCAACACCATCGGTACCCTATTCGCAGTCACCAACTTTGGTGAATCCCACGGCCCGGCCATTGGCTGCGTGATCGACGGCTGCCCGCCCGGCATGCCGCTCACCGAGGCTGACATCCAGGCCGACCTGGACCGGCGCCGCCCTGGCACCAGCCGCCACGTCACGCAGCGCAACGAGCCCGACGCGGTGGAGATCCTCTCTGGCGTGTACGAGGGCAAGACCACCGGCACCCCCATCGCCCTGCTGATCCGCAACACCGACCAGCGCAGCAAGGACTACAGCAACATCGCCGAGAGCTTTCGCCCCGGCCACGCCGACTACACCTACTGGCACAAGTACGGCATCCGCGACCCGCGCGGTGGCGGCCGCTCGTCGGCCCGCCTGACGGCGCCCACGGTGGCCGCCGGTGCAGTGGCCAAGAAGTGGCTGGCACAGCAGTATGGCGCCCAGTTCCGCGCCTGCATGACGCAGCTGGGCGAGCTGCCCATCCCGTTCGAGAGCTGGGATCACGTACGCGCCAACCCCTTCTTTGCCCCGGTGGCCGACGTGCAGCAGTACGAGGACTACATGGACGCCCTGCGCAAGGCCGGTGACTCGTGCGGCGCCCGCATCCGTGTGCAGGCCACGGGCGTGCCGGTGGGCCTGGGCGAGCCACTGTATGACAAGCTTGACGCCGACATCGCCCACGCGATGATGGGCCTGAACGCGGTGAAGGGCGTGGAGATTGGTGCGGGCTTTGCCAGCGTGGCCCACCGGGGCACCATGCACGGCGATTCGATGACGCCGCAGGGCTTTCGCACCAACAACGCCGGTGGTGTGCTGGGCGGCATCAGCACGGGGCAAGACCTGGAGGTGAGCATTGCGATCAAGCCCACCAGCTCCATCATCAGCCCGCGCGAGTCCATCGATATCCACGGCAAGAGCGCCGAGGTGATCACCAAGGGCCGCCACGACCCCTGCGTGGGCATTCGCGCCGCGCCGATTGCCGAGGCGCTGCTGGCTCTGGTGGTGATGGAGCACGCGCTGCGTCACCGTGCCCAGTGCGGCGATGTGGTGCCGCCTGTGCCGCCGATCCAGGCCTCGTTTCTGTAACACCAACTCCCACCGTCCCTGGGGCGGTGCCTCTGTATGAGCAACCGCTTGTTCCGGGCCTTCCGTCGCCGGGCTCTGGCCGCCTTGACCATACCGCTGTGGCTGGCTGGCTGCAGCGGCCTTGCGTCCACCGCCCCTGCGGCGGGTAGCGCGCCGGCCCACATCGACATCACCCTCATTGGCTTCAACGACCTGCACGGTAACCTGGAGCCGCCCCACATGGCGCATCGGGTGCAGGGGCCCACAGGCCCGGTGCTGGCACCTGCTGGGGGCATGGCGTATTTCGCCAGCGCCATGGCTGCCCTCAAGGCCCAGTCGCCGCACCATGCGGTGGTGTCGGCGGGTGACATGGTGGGCGCCTCGCCGCTGGTGTCGTCGCTGTTCCTGGACGAGCCCACCATTGAGGCCGTCAACCGCATGCAGATCGACTTCAACGCGGTCGGCAACCACGAGTTTGACCGGGGCTGGCGCGAGCTGCTGCGGCTGCAGAACGGTGGCTGCGAGAAATTCACCTCGCGCGAGCCTTGCCGCATCAGCAAACCTTTTGAGGGCGCCCAATTTGGCCTGCTGGCGGCCAACACGGTGCGTGAAGACGGGCGCACCCTGCTGCCGCCCACGGGGCTCAAGCGGTTTACCGAAGGCGGTGTCACCGTCACCATGGGGTTTATCGGCCTCACGCTGCAAGCCACACCGACCATGGTCAGCCCGTCCGGGGTCGCTGGGCTGCGTTTTGAGGACGAGGCGGCCACGGCCAACGCGCTGATCCCKCAGCTSAARGCCCARGGCGCCGATGTGATTGTGGTGGCCATCCATGAAGGCGGGGGCACCACGGCGGGCGTGCAGGAGACCAGCTGCGCAGGTCTGTCGGGCGACATCGTGCCCATCCTGGAGCGCCTGGACCCGGCCGTGGATGTGGTGGTCTCGGGCCACACGCACCAGGCCTATGTGTGCGACTACAGCCGCGTGAACCCGGCCAAGCCCTTTTTGCTGACCAGCGCAGGCCAGTACGGCACGCTGCTCACCGACATCCAGCTGCGCGTGGATACGCAGACCCGCCGTGTGGTGAGCAAGACGGCGCGCAATGTGGTGGTGCAGGGCGAGGCCTTCACAGGCGCCCAGGGGCCGGTGCCGTTGACCACGGCCGTGCCCACGTTCCCTGCGGATCCCGGCGTGCAAAAGATCATCGACACCTACCGCGCTGCCGCCATTCCGCTGGCCCAGCGTCCAGTGGGGC
>NZ_JBGFFF010000071.1:0-24944 GCF_056175785.1 Acidovorax sp. LjRoot204 | reverse complement strand
GGCGTGGAGACGCCCGAAGAGCTGCGGGCCCTCGCCGCCGCCGGGCTGCACCACATCCAGGGCTACCTGTTCAGCCGCCCCATTGCAGCGCCTGACGTACCCAATTGGCACCGAACGCAACTGCAGTCGCAGCGTGCCGCATTGCAAGCACTGCTGCACGCGCCGGGCAGTGGCCGGGACAGCGATACCTCTTTTGTGCCCACGCAACCCAGCACGCCCTGGGCCCCGGGGGCATGACCCCCATGGCTGCACTGAAAACCCTGGTCCTGGGCGGCTACGGCAATTTTGGGGCGCGCATCTGTCGCGCCCTGGTGGGCGATGAGGCCACACGCCACCACATTGCCCTGCTGGTGGCGGGCCGGGATGCCTCGCAAGCGAGCGCCCTGGCCGCCACGCTGGGCCACGGTGCACAGGGCGTGGCGCTGGACCACCAGGCGCCAGGCCTGGCCGCCACATTGCGCGAGTGGGGCGTGGGTCTGGTGATCCACACGGCAGGCCCTTTTCAGGCACAGGCCTACAACGTGGCCCAGGCGGCAGCCGAGGCGGGGGCGCACTACATCGACCTGGCCGACGGTCGCCGGTTTGTGTGCGACTTTCCGGCCGCGATGCAGGCTGCATTCACTGCCKCCGGGCGCACGGCCATCGCTGGCGCCAGCACGGTGCCCGCGCTGTCCTCGGCCGTCATCGACCACCTGTGCGCGGGGTGGCAACACATCCACAGCATCGACATCTGCATTGCCCCTGCGCAACGGGCGCCCCGGGGCCAGGCCACGCTGGCGGCCGTGCTGAGCTACTGCGGCCTTCCCATCGACGTGTGGGACGGTGGCCGGTGGCAGCCGCACAGCGGCTGGGCTCGGCCCAGCCCCGTCCAGTTCCAGCGGCTGCGCCCTCGCCTCGGGGCGGTCTGCGACATCCCTGACCTGGAGATCTTTCCCGCCTATTACCAGGCCCGCGACCGTGTCACCTTTCGCGCGGCCCTGGAGGTCGGCCTGGCGCAAAGAGCCTTCGCCACCCTGGCAACGTTGCGCCGTTGGGGCGTGCTGCCCCACCCCGAAAAGCTGGCCTGGCTGATGCACCACGCGGGCAGCGCGCTGGACTTTCTGGGCACGCCGCTGGGCGGCATGGTGGTGCGTGTGGCGGGCACGGATGCGCAAGGCCAGCCCCGGCGCCGCGCATGGCACATTGCGGCCGATAACGACCATGGCCCCGAGATTCCCTGCATGGCCGCCATCTTGCTGGCCCGCCAGCTCGCAGCCGGGCAACCGCTGCCCAGCGGGGCGCACACCAGCACCAGCCTGCTGCTCCTGGAGGCCTTTGCCCCTGAGTTTGCGAAATGGGGCATGGTGACCGATGTGGTGGAGGAATGAGGCCATGGCCCACCGAAAATTGACCTTCCCCATGCCAGCGCGTGCCGACATTGTTTTTGATGCCTTCCACTACCACGAGTGGCGGTGCCAGTGGGATTCGCTGGTGCGCCGTACCAGCGTGGAAAGCGGTGCGCCCTGCCCCAGTGTGGGCGCCACCACCGAGAACCTGGGCGCCGGCGCGTTGCGGGCGCTGTCCATGCGCACACAGTTCGTCAGCTATGACCGCCCCGTGCTCGCGGCTGCGGCCATGGTTGGGCGTTCGTTCCCTTTCTCCCAGTGGGCAGCCTCCATGCGCCACCAAGAGCAAGGCCCCCACCAGTCCCTGCTGATCTACACCTATACCTTTCAAGTGGGCCCCGCAGCCTTTCGGGCGGTCATGGAGCCTGTGGTGGACTGGGTCTTTGTCCGCAAGACGCGCCAACGGTTCCAGCGCCTGGCGCAGTTCCTGGCGATCCGCGCTGCCGACATTGCAGACTGGCAGCAGGCGCAGGGCCCAGCGCCCTCTGCCGCGCAGAAGGCCCGTCCATGAACCACGCGTCAGCCCGCCTGCTGCGCGCCAGCCTCGTGATCGTCTGGCTGGCCACCGCCGTGGTCAGCGTGTGGGAGCTGCACGGCCAAAGCCGCGAGCTGCTGGCGGGCCTGCCCACCGCGTGGACCGAGGGCAACACATCGTGGCTGCCCACCGCCATCATCCTGGCCGGGGCGGCTGCCGATGCGGTGCTGGGGCTGTGGCTGGCGCTCCGCCCCGGCCGCAAGGCGTATGGAGCGGCCCTGATGGTGATGCTGGCCATGACACTGCTGGCCACGGCCATACACCCTGCATGGTGGCTGCACCCCTTCGGGCCGCTGACCAAAAACCTGCCGATTGCCGCCATCCTGTGGGTGCTGCTGCAAGACGAGGCCACTTCGTTGCAAAAGCCATGAGCCTGTACCTCACCCTCAAATGGCTGCACATCATCTCCAGCGTGCTGCTGGTGGGCACCGGGCTG
The DNA here is from genome assembly GCF_056175785.1 of Acidovorax sp. LjRoot204. NCBI lineage: Bacteria > Pseudomonadati > Pseudomonadota > Betaproteobacteria > Burkholderiales > Comamonadaceae > Acidovorax > Acidovorax sp. LjRoot204. The sequence goes on along the minus strand of NZ_JBGFFF010000071.1, from coordinate 22,588 downwards.
GGCTCGGCGTTCTACATGTTCTTTACCAACCGCAGCGGCAATGTGCAGGCGCAGGCGGTGGTCACGCGCCTGGTGGTGCGGGCGGACTGGTGGTTCACCACGCCCACGGTGTTCCTCCAGCCCGCCACGGGGCTCGCCATGGCTGCGATGGCAGGCCTGCCCTGGAGCACGCCGTGGCTCGCGGTGTCGATTGCGCTGTACCTGGTGGCCGGTGCCTGCTGGCTGCCCGTGGTGTGGCTGCAGTTGCGCATGCGCGACATGGCGATAAAGGCGGCAGAGGCGACGCAGTCCGCGCACGGTGATGGCGTGCTGCCGCCCTTGTACTGGCGCTACGCCCGCTGGTGGGAGGCGCTGGGCTACCCGGCCTTTGTGGCCATGGCCGTGGTGTTCTACCTGATGGTGAACAAACCCGCCCTGAACTTCTGAACCTATCATCGCCCCATGCTGATCGAGACGCCGGACACCGCCCGCGACCTGGGGCGCCTGAAGGAAATCCTGGGCGTGATGGTGCGCCACGGGTTTGGCGACACCGTGCGCCGCCTGGGCCTGGCCGACCGGCTGGAGCGCGCGGGCCAGGCGCTGAACTGGACCCACGCCGCCGACCTGGCCCGCGTGGAGCCCCCCGTGCAGGTGCGGCTGGCACTCGAAGAGCTGGGCCCCGCGTTCGTCAAGTTTGGTCAGATCCTTGCGGGCCGGGCTGACCTGTTTGGCCCGGAGTGGATTGCAGAATTCGAGAAGCTGCACAGCCAGGTGCCCGCCGTGCCCATCGATGCCCTGCGCCCGCAACTGCGCGAAGACCTGGGCGCCGATCCCGAAGCCGTCTTTGCCTGGTTTGACACGACACCGCTGGCCGCCGCATCGATTGCGCAAGTGCACCGCGCGCGCCTGCAGGACGGCAGCGAAGTCATCGTCAAAATCCGCCGCCCCGGCATTGCGGACACCATCCAGGCCGACCTGCGCCTGCTGCAGCGCCTGGCCGCGCTGGCCGAGGCAGAGCTGCCCGCGCTCAAGCCCTACCGGCCCCAGCAACTGGTGCGCGAGTTCGCGCGCTCATTGCGCCGCGAGCTGGACCTGGCCGGCGAATGCCGCCAGGCCGAACGCATTGCCACCAACATGGCCGCACTACCCCACATCGTGATCCCGCGCGTGCACTGGGCCTACACCCGCGAGCGCATCAACGTGCAGGATTTCATCGACGGCACACCCGGCGGAGCCCTGGCGACGCTGACGCCCGAGGCAGGATTTGACCGCACCGTGCTGGCACAGCGGGGCGCGCAGGCCGTGCTGCAGATGATCGTGAAGGACGGCGTTTTCCACGCCGACCCGCACCCGGGCAACGTGTTCTACCTGCCGGGCAACCGCATTGCCTTCATCGACTTTGGCATGGTAGGCCGCCTGTCGCAGCGCCGGCGCGACGAGCTGCTGCAGCTGCTGCTGGGCTTGGTGGAGCACCAGCCCCAGGCCGTGGCCGATGTGCTGCTGGACTGGACGGGCGACGCGCAGGGACTGAACCTGGGCCAGCTCGAAACCGAGATCGAGGCCTTTGTGGACCAGTACCACGGCGTGCCCCTGGCGCAGCTGAGCCTGGGACAGATGCTGGCCGACGTGACGGCCATCCTGCGTGAACACCACCTGGGCCTGCCGTCCGATCTGGCGCTGCTGATCAAGGCCTTCATCTCGCTCGAAGGCATGGGCCGCAACCTCGACCCGGACTTCCACATGGCGACCGAAGCCTTGCCGCTGCTCAAGCAGGTGGTGCGAGCACGCTACGAGCCCAAGGTGCTGGCCGGGCGGGCCTGGAGCACCCTGCGGCGCGCGCTGGCCACGGTGGAGCAGCTACCGGACGACATCGGGCGACTGCTGCGCAACGCGCGGCGTGGGCACCTGCAGGTGGGCATCGAGCTGGCCCACCTCAAGCGTGTGGGCGACCAGATCGACCGGTCAGCCAACCGTTTGGCAATGGCGCTGGTGATTGCCGCGCTCATCATTGGCTCGTCCATCGTGATGACCGTGAAAGGCGGGCCCACGCTGTTCGGCCTGCCAGCGTTTGGGTTCCTCGGCTTCTTTGGTGCGGTGGTGTGTGGCCTGTGGCTGGTGCGGGCCATCTGGCGCAGCAGCCACCACCGCGATGATGACTGAACGCTGCATACCACTGGTTTAAAAAGCACACGCCGCGCTACCCCACCAGGCAGACAGACGCGGCGTGTGCACACACTCGCAGCCAGACGGCCGCCCGCGTTCAGGGCAGCCCAAACCCCAAGCGTTGCAATACCGCCTGAGCAGGCGGTTGGCGCAGCGCACTGGCAAATGCCTGGGCCGCAGCGGGCGCATCTGAACGCACAGTCAGGCCGTAGGCCGCGCCCACCTGCAGTGCGACTGGCAGCTGTACCACGCGCAGGCGAGGCACCTCGGCCTGGGCGGCCACTGCGTTGGTGCAGTAGGTCAGAAACACGTCGGCCTGGCGCTGGTCCATCACCCAGGCATAGGTGCCCCGGCCCGCAGGCGGCTTGGGCGAATCCGCACCGCCGGTGAGCTTCAGGGCCTTGGCGTCCAGCTGGGCATACGCACCCGGCTGAACCTTGTCGGCCTGGCGGAACAGCGCCCACGCGTAGTCGCCCGAAGGGTCGGCCTTGGGTGTGGAGGTGCCCATGCGCACGTCACTGCGCAGCAAGGTGGCCAGCAAGGTGTCGGGGGTGGCGCTGATCTGTTCGCTGGTCAGCGCACACAGCGCGTTGCGCGTGAACACCACGGGCGCCTGCCAGCCGCCCCGGGCCGCCAGGTGCTGCGGGTGGTCGGTGTCGGCCGAGGCAAAGACCTGTGCGGGCTCGCCCTTTTCGATGCGCTCGCGCAGCAGGCCCGAGGCGCCAAAGGTCAGCGCCACCTTCTGGCCCGTGCGGGCCTCGTGGTCGCGCGCGATCTCGGTGAACGCCTCGCGCAGGCTGCCAGCGGCATACACCTGCACGGGGGCAGCGTCAGCCATGGGCGCCTGGGCGGGCGCGGCCGCACAACCGGCCAGGGCCCAGGCCAGCCCGGCGGCTGCAGCGACCACAGCCGCGGGTGAACGGTTCGCCATGGGGAGTGCTCACTGCGCCGCGTTCGGGAAGAACAGCTGCTCGCCACCAATCTTGTAGCCCGCAATCGCCTGCTGGCCGGCGGGAGACACCACCCAGTCCACAAACTTCTGCGCGTCCTGCGACTTCACATGCGGGTGCTTGGCGGGGTTCACGACCATCACGCCGTACTGGTTGAAGAGCTTGGTGTCGCCCTCGACCAGAACGGCCAGGTCCGCGCGGTTCTTGAAGTTGAGCCAGGTGCCACGGTCGGCCAGCACATAGGCGCCRCTTGACGCCGCGATGTTGAGCGCTGGCCCCATGCCGCAGCCACATTCCTTGTAGCCGCTGCTTTTTGAGGTATTTGCAGCCTCGGCACCGGCCAGCTTCCAGTAGCGCAGCTCGGCCGCGTGGGTGCCGCTCTTGTCGCCGCGCGAGATGAAGTTGCCATTGGCGGCAGAGAGCTTCTGCAGCGCTTGCACGATGTCCTTGCCTTTGGTGCCCACCGGGTCGTTCTTGGGGCCGATGAGGATGAAGTCGTTGTACATCACGGGGTAGCGCTTCACGCCCCAACCATCGGCCACAAACTTTTCTTCGGCCACCTGGTCGTGCACGAATAGCACGTCCGCGTCGCCCCGGCGTGCCATATCGAGCGCCTGCCCCGTGCCCAGCGCCACCACTTTGATGTCCAGGCCGCTGGCCTTCTTGAACTCTGGCAGCAGGTAGCCAAACAGGCCCGACTGCTCGGTGGAGGTGGTGGATGCCATGGTGATGCTCTGCGCAAACGCTGAACCCGACGCTACCAAAACAATAGCTGCCAGCGCTTTGGACACTAGCGCTCCCGCGCGAAAAGTCTTGAAATCCGTCATACCAGCTCTCCTTTGACAAACAATCGGGCGGCCTCCGGCAATGGGCCATTGAAAAAGTCATGCACCGGCAAGTCCGCCACCAGACGGCCGTGCTCCATGTAGATCACGCGGCTGGCCAGGCGCTTGACCTGGCCCAGGTTGTGGCTGCTGAACACCATGGTCACGGGGTGCGCAGGACCAGCAGCGCCATGGCTGGCCGCAAAGTCGGCCATCAGGGCCTCGACCTCGCGCTTGGCATGGGGGTCGAGGCTGGCGGTGGGCTCATCGAGCAGCAGCACATCGGGCCGCAGGGCCCATGCACGGGCCAGCGCCACACGCTGCTGCTGGCCGCCCGACAGGGTGCGCGCGTTCTGCGCTGCAATGCCCTGCAGGCCCACCCGCTGCAAGGCCGTCAGGGCCAGCGGGCGCGCATCGCGCCAGCGGGTGCCGCGCAGCCACAGGGCCAGGGCCACGTTGTTCTGGGCACTGGTGCGCAGCATGTGCGGGCGCTGGAACAGCATGGCCTGGCGCAGCGACGCATCGCATTGCAGGCCGCCCCCATGCGTGTCGGCCAGGCCATGCAGCACGCGCAGCAAGGTGCTCTTGCCACTGCCGTTGGCGCCCACCAGCGCCACGCGCTCGCCGGGTGCGATGCGCAGCGTGACCTGGTCCAGCGCCTGCACGCGGCCGTAGCGCACAGTCACCTGCCGCAGGTCCACCCAGGGGGTTGGCAAAGGCCCGCTCATGCAGCCACTCCCACCGGCGTGCTGGAGGCCGAGCCATCCACCCGCTCGCGCCAGCGCCTCAGCAACGCAATCAGCACATTGAGCGCCAGCACCACGGCCAGCAGGATCATGCCCAGCGCCAGTGCCAGCGGCAGGTCGCCCTTGCTGGTCTCCAGCGCGATGGCGGTGGTCATCACGCGCGTGAAGCCGTCGATGTTGCCACCCACGATCATCACGGCGCCGACCTCGGAGATCGCGCGGCCAAACGATGCCAGCAGCACGGTGAGCAGCGCATACCGCTCGTCCCACGCCAGCAGCAGGCTGCGCAGCAGCGGGCCGGCGCCCATGGAGCGCAGCTGCTCGCCATGCGCGCGCTCGGCGTCTTCCACCGTCTGGCGCGTGAGCGCGGTGACCACCGGCAGCACCAAGATAGCCTGCGCCAGCACCATGGCCTTGAAGCTGAACAGCCAGCCCAGCGACCCCAGCGGCCCGCTGCGCGAGAGCACCAGGTACACCACCAGCCCCACCACCACCGAAGGCACGGCCAGCAAGGTGTTGAGCACCGCCAGTACGGCGCCACGGCCAGTGAAGCGGGCCACGCCTAGCCAGGCGCCCAGCACCAGGCCCACCCCGCAGGCCATCAGACAGGCGGTGGCGCTGACAGACAAGGAGCGGCCCACGATGGTCCAGAGGACAGGGTCGGACGAGAGGGTGAGTTCAAGCGCTGTGCTCGCGCTTTCGGTGAGGGTGGACATGGGCCAGGGGATCGGTTTGGGCTATCGTAGGCACCCATCCAATATCCAGCGATATGAACTCCCGTGCATAGGGTCCAACTTCACTACACACTCAGCCGCGACGCGGGCACTGCGCTCATCCGCAATCCATTGCCCGAGCTGTTGCAGGCCGTGGCCGAGCGTGGCTCCATCTCGGGCGCKKCGCGCGCGCTGGACCTGTCCTACCGCCATGTCTGGGGCGCCCTCAAACGCTGGGAAGACCAGCTGGGCGGCGAATTGATCATCTGGGGCAAGGGCCAGTCAGCGCAACTCAGCGAGTTTGGCAGCAAGCTGCTATGGGCCGAACGCCAGGCCCAGGCCCGCCTGGCGCCCCAGATTGCCGCGCTACACGCCGACCTGGAGCGCGCGTTTGCCGTGGCCTTCGACCCCAACGCCCATGTGCTCACCCTCTATGCCAGCCACGACGACGCACTGGCTGCGCTGCGCGCCCATGCTGCCACGCAGACCGATGTGGGGGCGCTGCACCTCGACATCCGGTTCACTGGCAGCGTGGACGCCATCCGTGCGCTGAACGAGGGGCGGTGCACCCTGGCGGGTTTTCACACCGTGGCCGACGCGGCCGCGCAGTCGCTCACCGCGCGCACCTACCAGCCACTGCTACAGCCCGGGCTGCACAAGATCATTGGCTTCGCACAGCGCACCCAAGGGCTCATCGTGGCCCCCGGCAATCCGCTGGGTCTGCACAGCCTGGCCGATGTGGCCCGCACCGGCGCCCGCTTCATCAACCGGCCGCTGGGCTCGGGCACGCGGGTGCTGCTGGACGACCTGCTGGCCCAGGCCAGCATGGACCCAGAGAGCATCGTGGGCTACGCGCTCAACGAGCCCTCCCACACCGCCATCGCCCAGGCCGTGGCTGCAGGGGCTGCCGATGTGGGCATGGGCATTGAGCTGGCGGCCCGCGCGCGCGGGCTGGAGTTTGTCCCCCTGGTGCACGAGCGCTACCACCTGGCATGCCTGAAAGCCAGCCTGGACCAGCCCGCCACGCTGGCACTGCGCACCCTCTTGCAAACACCTGAATGGCTGGCACACATGACCACGCTGCCGGGTTACACCGCCTGGCACTGCGGCGAGGTGCAGGCCATGAGCACCGTGCTGCCGTGGTGGCAATTTGCGCGGAAAAAGCGTGCTTCCACGCCTAGGAAGAAACCCTAATTGCTGCAGTTTTGATAGCTGAAGAATGAGCAGCTGCTGCGGGATAACACCGTCACGCTGCTGTCAGACTCCGCCTACAGTGCTCCGTAGAATCGCGCCGTCGTCAAAGTGTGCCCTGCCTCAGCGCCTACCCGCGCGGGGCCCGGGCATCTCGCACACACAGCCTTTTTATTGGAGACACCATGCAGGCTCTATTGAAGTTATCAAGAGGGATCGACTGGATTAACACCCAGGTCGGCAAGTACGTGGTCTGGCTGATCCTGGCCTCCACGGTCATCAGCGGCGTGAACGCCGTGGTGCGCAAGGCGTTCAACATCAGCTCCAATGCCTTCCTGGAAGTGCAGTGGTACCTGTTCGCTGCGTCGTTCCTGCTGGCAGCTGGCTACACGCTGCTGCAAGGCGAGCATGTGAAGGTCGATGTGATCTCGAGCCGCTTTTCCAAGCGCACGCAGATCTGGATCGACGTATTCGGCTACATCGTCTTTCTCACCCCCATGTGCCTGGCCGTGCTCTGGTATGGGGTTCCGTTCTTCACGCGCGCACTGGCATCGGGCGAAATGTCGAACAACGCAGGTGGCCTGATCCGCTGGCCCGTGTACCTGATGATGCCCCTGGGCTTCACGCTGCTGTGGCTGCAAGGAATTTCTGAACTCATCAAGCGCCTGGGCTTCCTGCAAGGCCTGATCGAAGATCCGACGGTCAAGAAGGTCGAAAAGACGGCCGAGGAAGAACTGGCTGAATCCATCCGCAACCTGGCCGAAGCCGCCAAGGGCAACGGCAAGAACAAGGCCGAGGCTCACTGAGCGGCCCTACCAAGCGGAGCACACACCATGGAATTTTTGACCCATAACCTCGCCCCCATCATGTTCGCGGGGCTCATCTGCTTCTTGCTGGTGGGCTTCCCGGTCGCATTCAGTCTGGGCGCCTGTGGACTTTTCTTCGCCTTTATCGGCATTGAATTGAACGTACTTCCCGAAGCGCTGCTGCAGGCCGTGCCGCTGCGCATCTTCGGCATCATGCAGAACGACACSCTGCTGGCCATTCCGTTCTTCACGCTCATGGGGCTSATMYTGGAGCGAAGCGGSATGGCSGAAGACCTGCTSGACWCSATYGGYCAGCTSTTYGGCCCCATSCGSGGYGGCCTGGCACTGGCCGTGATCTTYGTGGGTGCGCTGCTGGCRGCCACCACSGGCGTGGTGGCKGCSTCGGTSATCTCGATGGGCCTGATCTCGCTGCCSATCATGCTGCGCTACGGCTATGACCGCCGACTGGCTGCGGGCGTGATTGCCGCGTCCGGAACCCTGGCACAGATCATTCCGCCKTCGCTGGTGCTGATCATCATTGCCGACCAGATGGGCCGCAGCGTGGGCGACATGTACAAGGGCGCCTTCCTGCCCGGCTTGATGCTCACYGGCTTCTATGCGCTGTACGTCATCCTGCTGGCAATCTTCAAGCCCCAATGGGTGCCTGCGATCCCGCCCGAAGCCCGTACGCTGCGCGACGACAACGGCAAGAGCGGTGTGACCTCCCTGCTGGTGCTGACGGGCATCTGCGTGGCCGCCTCGATGTATGTGGCCAAGAACATGGCCGCCCTGCACACCTGGTGGTCAGGCGAGGCAGTGGAACGCGTGGCGCTGGACGAAACCATCGTGGTGGCCATGTGCTTTGGCGTGGCCCTGGCCTTCGTGGTCGCCAGCGTCAACAAGATCACCCGCCTGGGCCTGCTGTCCAAGGCTGCGGAACGCGTGACGTTCGTGCTGATTCCCCCGCTGCTGCTGATCTTCCTGGTGCTGGGCACCATCTTCCTGGGTGTTGCAACCCCCACCGAAGGCGGCGCCATGGGCGCGCTGGGCGCAGGCATCATGGCCATCATCCGTGGTCGCCTGAGCCTTTCGCTGCTCAAGCAGGCCGTAACTACCACCACCAAGCTGTCGTGTTTTGTGGTGTTCATCCTGGTGGGCGCGACCATGTTCGGCCTGACCTTCCAGGGCGTGGACGGCCCGCTGTGGGTGGAACACCTGCTGACCGGCCTGCCCGGTGGCCAGCTGGGCTTCCTGATCGTCGTGAACATCATGGTGTTCTTCCTGGCGTTCTTCCTGGACTTCTTCGAGCTGTCCTTCATCGTGGTGCCCCTGCTGGCCCCGGTGGCCAACAAGCTGGGCATCGACCTGATCTGGTTCGGCGTGCTGCTGGCCGTGAACATGCAGACCTCGTTCATGCACCCACCGTTCGGCTTCGCGCTGTTCTACCTGCGCAGCGTGGCCCCGGCGAAGGAGTACCTCGACAAGGTCACCAAGAAGATGATTGCGCCGGTGACCACGCCGCAGATCTACTGGGGTGCCATCCCATTCCTGATCATCCAGTTGATGATGGTGGGCCTGATCATCGCCTTCCCAGGCATCGTCTCCAGCGGCCTGGACAAGGCCGAGGTGTATGACCTGGACAAGGTCCGTATGGAAATGGAAGCCACCATGCCCGACGCGGCCGGAGCCCCCGAGGCAACCGACCCCACGGCTGGCATGGAAGGCGCTGGAGCTGCCCCTGGCGATACTGCGGCCCCCGCTGCAGACGACCCACTCAAGGCCCTGCAGGATTCGCTGGCCAACGAGAAGAAGTGATCCGAACCGCACAGGGCTGTTGACCAGCCCCTGAAGCAACCAGAGCCCCGGCAGATGTCATCTGCCGGGGCTTTTTTCATGGACCTATGGCTTGCAGGGCGTGCTCAAAGACAGGACCGTCAACGAACGGCTCGACGTCGCCGTCCCCAAAACCTAAGGACCTACAGCAAAACGACCGCCACGCGTTGAGACGTTGGCTTCTTCGCACCACTTAACCCGCTGGCAAGCGTCTGCCTGTGGCGCTAAACGGACTTCGCACACCACGGGAAGCGATGGCCTCAACCACCCCTGGTATCCCATCAGAAACGTTTGCGCCGAGGGATCACGCAGACCTGCCGATCACATCAACAAGGGCGACACCTTGAGCGCCAGCCGACCGAACATCGCCGGGCATCCCGGCGGCATCATCTGCCCCGCAGTACGGCGGGACCGAGCACCCCACCCCATACCACCCACCAGACGCAAAAAAACCCGCCAGGCGAACCAGGCGGGTTTTCTGATCGACATGCCCTGCGGCTTGCACCGCAGCCGGGCTATCAGATCTTCTGTGCGGACATGAAGGTGTCGTAGCGGGCTTCTGCAAAGCGGAACCAGAGGATCTGGTCGCGCTGGAAGGCACGCATGTCGGCGTAAATCTTCTTCCACTCGGGGCTCTTGGCGTCGTTCTCGGCGAACACTTCCATCGAAGCCTTGAACGAAGCGTCCATCACAGCTTGCGAGAAAGGCAGCACCTTGGTCTTGGCTGCCACGAGCTGCTTCAGGGCCGTGGGGTTCAGCGCGTCGTACTTGGCCAGCATGTCCACGTGGGCCACGTTGGTTGCGGCTTCGATGATGGCCTTGTTCTCAGCCGACAGGCCGTCGAACGCCTTCTGGTTGACGAAGAAGTCCACTTCAGGACCACCTTCCCACCAGCCGGGGTAGTAGTAGAACGGAGCAACTTTGTTGAAGCCCAGCTTCTGGTCATCATACGGACCCACCCATTCGGCGGCATCCAGTGTGCCCTTTTCGAGGGCTTGGTAAATTTCGCCACCAGGGATGCTCTGAGGCACAGCACCCAGCTTCTGCATCACTTCACCGATCAGGCCGCCACCCAGGCGCATCTTCATGCCCTTGAAGTCGGCAGGCGACTTGATTTCCTTGCGGAACCAGCCACCCATCTGCGTGCCGGTGTTGCCACCTGCGAAGCTGATCATGTTGAAGCCGCCGTAGAACTCGTTCATGAGCTTGCGGCCGTTGCCRTGCAWCATCCASGCGKTCATCTGGCGSGMRTTSARGCCRAAMGGMAYKGCCGARCCCAGCGCGAASGCGGGGTTCTTGCCGTAGAAGTAGTARGGCACGGTGTGTGCCATTTCCACGGTGCCTTGTTGCACGCCRTCCACCACRCCRAAGGGGGGCATCAGCTCGCCRCCRGCRTGSACSGAGATTTCRAACTTGCCGCCCGACATGGCCTTGACGGCCTTGGAGAACACATCAGCGCCGCCATAAATGGTGTCCAGCGACTTGGGGAAGCTGGAGGCCAGACGCCAGCGAATGGCAGCCTGGGCGTGGACGGCGGGCGCAGCGCCTGCAGCCAGCACACCGGCAATGCCAGCATGCTTGATGATTGAACGACGATCCATGAGGTTCTCTCCGATATATTGATTGCAAAACTTGGTGCGCACGCGTTGTGCACGGCCGACCAAGGACATGTTTCAGCCGGGACCATTGTAGGAACATGCCCCCCAGGACTTTTGCGGGTTTTCCCGCGAAATTCCGGCGCCAACACACACCTTCAGGGTTCTGCAAGCATCTGCGCGACAGCGGTGCAAAGACCCTCCCAGCAACCAAAAGCCAACGCACTGCGCTGACCGCAGCCCTCCGCCTTTTAGCCCGCGCTGCCGGGCAAAAACCGCGCTGCAATCGATGCGCGAATGCCGGCTGCATCCAGCCCCTGCAACGCCAGCAACTTGGCCGGGTCACCATGCTCAATGAAGACATCGGCCAGCCCGAGCTGCAACACGGGGCGCACAAGGCCCATGGCGTTGAGTGCCTCGGTCACTGCGCTGCCCGCCCCACCCATGATGGCGCCCTCTTCGACCGTCACGAGGGCATCGTGCCGCTCGGCCACCTCGCGCAGCAAGGCCTCATCGATGGGCTTGGCCCAGCGCATGTTGACCACGGTGGCATCGATCGCCTCGCCCACTTCGAGCGCGGGATACAGCAAGGTGCCAAACGCCAGGATGGCAATGCGGGGCGCCTTGCCGCCCGCATCACCCTTGCGCTCGCGGCGGATCTCGCCCTTGCCGAACGGCAGGCCATCGAGCGCGGCCAGCGGCGCCACACCCGCGCCGCTACCACGCGGGTAACGCACGGCCACGGGGTGGTCCTGTTCAAACGCACTGCTGAGCAACTGGCGGCATTCGCGCTCGTCGGCGGGGCAGGCCATGCTCATGTTCGGAATGCAGCGCACGAACGGGATGTCATAAGCGCCTGCGTGCGTGGCACCGTCGGCGCCCACCAGGCCCGCACGGTCCAGTGCAAACACCACGGGCAGGTTCTGCAAGGCCACGTCGTGGATCAACTGGTCGTAGCCACGCTGCAAAAACGTGGAGTAGATGGCCACCACGGGCTTCACGCCCTCGCAGGCCATGCCCGCAGCGAACGTGACAGCGTGCTGTTCGGCAATGCCCACGTCGTAGTAGCGGTCCGGAAAGCGCTTTTCGAACTCGACCATGCCCGAGCCCTCGCGCATGGCGGGCGTGATGCCCACCAGGCGGGGGTCCTGCGCCGCCATGTCACACAGCCACTGGCCGAACACCTGGGTGAAGGTCTGCTTGGGCGGCGTGGCGGGCTTGGTCAGGCCCACGGAGGGATCGAACTTTCCGGGGCCATGGTAGGCCACGGGGTCGGCCTCGGCCAGCTTGTAGCCCTGGCCCTTCTTGGTGACCACGTGCAGGAACTGTGGGCCCTTGAGGCTCTTGATGTTCTCCAGCGTAGGGATCAGCGAATCGAGGTCGTGCCCGTCGATGGGGCCGATGTAGTTGAAGCCGAATTTCTCGAACAGCGTGGCGGGCACCACCATGCCCTTGGCCTGTTGCTCGAAGCGCTTGGCMAAYTCGARCAGSGGCGGCRCGGSGCGCARMACGGTCTTGCCSACGTTCTTGGCGGCGGCGTAGAACTGCCCRCTCATCAGTTGCGCGAGATAGCGGTTGAGCGCGCCCACGGGCGGGCTGATGCTCATGTCGTTGTCGTTCAGCACCACCAGCAGGTTGCAGTCGGCCACACCCGCGTTGTTGAGCGCCTCGAACGCCATACCGGCACTCATCGCGCCATCTCCAATGATGGCCACGGCATGGCGGTTGTCGCCCTTGCGCTTGGCAGCCAGCGCCATGCCCAAGGCTGCCGAGATGCTGGTGCTCGAATGCGCTGTGCCAAAGGTGTCGTAGATGCTCTCGGCCCGTTGCGGAAAGCCGGAGATACCGCCCAGCTGGCGCAGCGTGTGCATGCGGTCGCGGCGGCCGGTCAGAATCTTGTGCGGGTAGGTCTGGTGGCCCACATCCCACACCAGGCGGTCTTCCGGGGTGTTGAAGACATGGTGCAAAGCCACGGTCAGCTCCACCGTGCCCAGGTTGGAGCTGAGGTGGCCACCGGTCTGCGACACGCTCTGCAGCACGAACTCGCGCAACTCGGTCGCCAGCACCTTGAGGTCCGCGCGCGAGAGCCGGCGCAGGTCTGCCGGGTCATTGATGGTCTGCAGCAAGGGGAAGGGTGTCGTGGACATTGACTATTCTTTTGATAGCTACGAGCGCAAGAGATTCAAGCACCAGCAGGCATTTGGACATTGAGAGAGTCGCCAGGGACCAGGGCCGGGCTCAGTGGGAGCGGCTCACGACCATGTCCGCCAGGGCTGCCAGGGCACGGGTGTCGGGCAAGCCACTGCGACCCAGGGCCGCACGGGCCTCGGCCAGCAGCTCCTGCGAGTAGGCCTGCGCACGCTCCAGACCGAGCAACGATACGTAGGTGGGTTTGTCTGCGGCCGCGTCCTTGCCCGCCGTTTTCCCCAGGGTGGCCGAGTCCGCCACCACATCCAGGATGTCGTCCACCACCTGGAACGCCAGCCCCATGGCAGCGCCATAGTCTGACAGGGCCTGGTAGGCGGTGGGCGCCGCGTGGCCACACAGGGCCCCCATGAGCACGCTGCCCTGGAGCAAGGCGCCTGTCTTGAGACGGTGCATCTGGCGCAGTTGCGCTTCGGTCAGCGCCACGCCCACGCTGGCCAGGTCAATCGCCTGACCGCCCGCCATGCCGGCCGAGCCCGCAGCCCGCGCCAGCAGCCGGCACAGAGCCGCCTGCGTGGCAGCGGGGATCAGGGTGTTGTCGGGGGTCAGCAGTTCAAACGCAAAGGCCTGCAGCGCGTCACCCGCCAGCAGGGCCTGGGCTTCGCCAAACTGCACATGCACCGTGGGTTTTCCACGGCGCAGCACGTCGTTGTCCATGCAGGGCATGTCGTCGTGGACCAGCGAATACGCGTGGATCAGCTCCACCGCGCACGCGGCCCGCAGGGCAGCTTCGTTCAGAGCTGCCTGAACCGCCGCGCCCTCGGGTGCCACGGAGTCCGAGGTGCCGCTGCGCGCCGCCTCGTAGGCAGCCAACACCAGCAAGGGCCGCAGGCGCTTTCCGCCGTCCAGGACGGCATAACGCATGGCGTCGCCCAGCCCTGCCGGAGCGCCGTCGCCCACCCACAAGGACAGCGCCTGCTCCACACGGCCGAGGTGATTCTGGCTCCAGAGATTCGTATCCAGGGGTGGGTTCAACACCGTCGAGGAAGTCATCGGCAATGCGCTCATTCCTGGTTCCATGGTTGCAGCTGGCCGTCGTCCAGCACCTTGATCTGGTCCTGCACGGCATCGAGCCGGTGGCGGCAAAAAGCCAGCAAGGCGGCGCCGCGCTGGTAGCCAGCCAGCATCTGGTCCAGCGGCAACTGGCCCGATTCAATGCGGGCCACGAGTTGCTCCAGCTCCTCCAGGGCCGCCTCGTAGCTGGCAGGTTCGGCGGGAGGAGCAGGGGTTGCGGGGGCCTTGGGCATGGAGGGGGCGGCAGTGCGCGGGTGAAAAACCGGTGATTTTAGGCGCAGCGCTGTGGCGCCCGTGTCAGACAGTGGCCGATCCGTGGGAGGTCTCTATTTTTCCGGAACCGGTGTTTTCTATTCACGTAGCGGGGGTGCGGGAATAACCCCACCGCCTATAATCCCATTCCCGTCGAGCCGGCTACCCACCCTAGCCGGTTTTCTTTTTCCAGATGCGCCTTCACGGGCGCACCTCCCGCACTCTCTCTGTGGGGAGTCTTTAGGTCAGGTCACCCATGTCTGATTTAAGTCTTCAACTGCAGCAGGCCGCAAGCCAACTACCAGTTTCGAGCTACTTTGATGATGCGCTGTTCCAGCGCGAGCTGGAGACCATCTTCCAGCGCGGGCCCCGCTATGTGGGGCATCAATTGGCTGTGCCCAACGCGGGCGACTACTACGCACTGCCCCAGGAGGGCGAGGGCCGCGCGCTGGTGCGCAACGCCCAGGGCGGTATCGAGCTGGTCTCCAACGTCTGCCGCCACCGGCAGGCGGTCATGCTCAAGGGCAAAGGCTCGCTGAACACCCAGCAAAAGGGCAGCGCGGGCGGCAACATCGTGTGCCCACTGCACCGCTGGACGTACAACCCCAAGGGCGAGCTGCTGGGCGCACCGCATTTCGCGCACGACCCGTGCCTGAACCTGAACAACTACAAGCTGCGCGAGTGGAACGGCCTGCTGTTTGAAGACAATGGCTACGACGTGGCTGCCGACCTCGCCCAGATGGGACCACGCGCCGACCTGGACTTTGACGGCTACGTGCTCGACCACGTGGAGCTGCACGAGTGCAACTACAACTGGAAGACCTTCATCGAGGTCTAYCTGGAGGACTACCACGTGGGCCCSTTCCACCCGGGCCTGGGCAGYTTYGTCACCTGCGACGATCTGCGCTGGGAGTTCGGCAAGAACTATTCGGTGCAGACCGTGGGTGTAGCCAACCGCCTGGGCAAGGCCGGCAGCCCCGTGTACGAACGCTGGCACGGAGCCTTGCTCGCCTACCGCGAGGGCAAGCCGCCCAAGCATGGCGCCATCTGGCTCACGCTGTACCCGCACATCATGGTGGAGTGGTATCCGCATGTGCTCACCGTGTCCACGCTGCACCCCATCAGCCCGACCAAGACGCTGAACATGGTGGAGTTCTACTACCCCGAAGAAATCGCTGCGTTCGAGCGCGAGTTCGTCGAGGCGCAGAAGGCCGCCTACATGGAGACCTGCATCGAGGACGACGAAATCGGCGAGCGCATGGACGCGGGCCGCAAGGCCCTGATGGCACGCGGCGACAACGAGGTGGGCCCCTACCAAAGCCCCATGGAAGATGGCATGCAGCACTTCCACGAGTGGTACCGTGAGGCGATGGGCTCGGACACCATCGACCCGACCACGCCAAACCGCTGAATACGGCGGCAAAACCCTGCCAATCTGCAGGCCCGCCGTGGTCTGCTCTCATTACAATAGCTGCCAGTGCTTAAAAAATAAGCGCTGGCAGCTATTTTCATTTTTGCGCCCCACGGCGCGCTTCAAGAGATCACAACCCGATGCAAGCCCTCTGGATGGTGTTGGCCGCGTTCCTGTTTGCCAGCATGGGCGTGTGCGTCAAGATCGCCTCGGACTTCTTCAACTCCGCTGAGTTGGTGTGTTACCGGGGCCTCATCGGCATGTTGATTCTCTGGCTGCTGTCACGCTCGCAAAAAGTGACGCTGTCCACGCGGTACCCCGGCATGCACGCCTGGCGCAGCCTCGTGGGGGTGGCGTCGCTGGGCGCCTGGTTCTACGCCATTGCGCACCTGCCGCTGGCCACCGCCATGACACTCAACTACATGAGCAGCGTGTGGATCGCGGCCTTCCTGGTCGGCGGCRCGCTGCTGGCCTGGCGGCCCTCCGCCGCCACGCCCCGGCCTGCACTGCAAGGTCCGCTGGTGCTGACGGTGCTCACCGGGTTCGTGGGCGTGGTGCTGATGCTGCGCCCCAGCCTGGACCAGAACCAGGCGTTCGCCGGGATGATTGGCCTCATGTCCGGCTTGTCAGCCGCATTTGCCTACATGCAGGTGGTGGCGCTGTCGCGCCTGGGCGAGCCTGAGTCGCGCACCGTCTTCTACTTTGCGGTGGGCTCCGCGGTGGCGGGCGGCTTTGCCATGCTGTTCACCGGCATGTCGGACTGGCCGGGCTGGCAAGCGCTGTGGCTGCTGCCSATCGGCSTKCTGGCGGCSSKCGGSCAGCTGTGCATGACGCGCGCCTACGCCASSGCCAAGACSCAGSSCGGCACGCTGGTRGTKGCCAACCTGCAATATTCAGGCATCGTGTTTGCTGGCATTTACAGCGTGGCCCTGTTTGGCGACAAGATTCCGCCCATCGGCTGGATCGGCATGGTCCTCATCGTGGGCAGCGGCATTGTGGCCACCATCTTGCGGGCCCGGGCCGCACCCGGCGCACCGGCCGAAGAACACTGACCGATACAACAACCCATGCGCGCTGGCGAGGACACAGCCCATCGGGATGGCCACAATGGAGGCCTCCCCGTCCTACCGGTTGCTTTGCACCTGATCTGCCGATGACCACTTACACCACGCTCATCTCCGCCCCCGATCTGCAAGCCCTCATCGCCAGCGGTGCGCCGCTGATGGTGTTTGACTGCAGCTTCGAACTCATGCAACCGACCGCCGGCGCGCAGCAATATGCGCAAGCCCATATCCCCGGCGCCGTGTATGCCAACCTGGACAACGACCTGAGCGCCAAGCACGGCGCGCCCGGCGCCACCGGCACTGTGACGGCGCAGGAGGCCGACCAGCCCGCATCGGGCGGCCGCCACCCGCTGCCCAGCCGCGAACGTTTTGCCATGTGGCTGTCCAGCGTGGGTTTTGCCAACAACATGCAGGCCGTGGTSTAYGACCGCMASGGCGCCAACTACTGCGGYCGSCTSTGGTGGATGCTCAAGTGGRYGGGCCAYGAYGCAGTGGCCGTGCTCGACGGCGGSCTGCAGGCCTGGCAGGCCGCAGGGGGCGCAGTAAACAGCGGCGAAGAGCCCTCGCACTTCCAGTCCCACTTTGCACTGAACGAGCCCTTGCGCCAGCTGGCCACGGCCAGCGATGTCCTGGCCCGCCTGCAGCGCCCCGCAGACCAGACCGTGATCGATGCCCGCGCCGGCGCCCGCTACCGGGGCGAGGTGGAGCCGCTGGACCCGGTGGCCGGCCACATTCCGGGCGCGCTCAACCGACCCTTTGCCGAAAACATCGGTGCCGACGGCCGCTTCAAACCCGCAGCCACGCTGCGCGCAGAGTTCGACGCACTGCTGGCGGGCCGTGACCCGGCGACCGTGGTGCACCAGTGTGGCAGCGGTGTGAGCGCCGTCCCCAATCTGCTGGCCATGGAGATTGCCGGCCTGGGGCACACCGCGCTGTTCGCGGGCAGCTGGAGCGAGTGGTGTTCAGACCCCACGCGCCCGGTCGAAAAAGGATGAACAACGCCCACTGCGGCGTCTAAGAACGTGTTCACGGTCTTTTCAAGGCCGCGCAAGCACCTTGCCGGGATGGGATGCAAGGCGCGGTGCGCAGCCAATAGCACGTGCTATTGGCAAGCGCCGCAACGCCGCAGACCGTCCGGCAAGGCGCTTGCCCAAAGGGTTGGAGTGAAATCGGGCGATTGGACGCCCCGGCCGCTTGCATGGGCATGAGCCCATGCGGCGCATCCGAAGCATTCACTCATCCCGATTGCACTCCCACGCGGCCCTGAAAAGACCGTGAACACGTTCTAACGAACGCCGCCAGTTGCAAAAGCGCAAAAAAGATGGTTTTGCAGGCGCTATCAAAACCATGAGCAGAATTCCGGGGTGGGTGTCTGTCAGTGCAGCAGACACTGCCCCCTGAAAAGCCAGCCGGCGCCTGATCTGCGTGTAGGGCAAATTCCTACACAGCCCACCGCGAAACCAGACACGCGGCACAGCCAAACCCCGACTTAATTTCTGATTGGGGCGGTTTCACAATCCATTTCAACGGATCACGCCAAACCTGCAGTCAGCAGGCCACGCAAGACCCGGTACTGGAAAAAAGGAAGCCGCCATGACCAACGAACAAATCCTCGCTGAAATCCGCGAAGCCAACCTCACCTACCTGATGCTGGCCCAAACCCTGATCCGTCAGGACAAGGCCGAAGCGGTTTTCCGTCTGGGCATGAACGAGGAGTCTGCCGATATTCTCGCTTCGCTGTCGGCAGCGCAAGTGATGAAACTGGCCTCCCGCAACACGCTACTTTGCAGCTTCCGCGTGGACGACAACCTGGTGTGGAGCTTGCTGACCAACCACTCGGCCAAGAAGGTGGGCAACGACGCCACCAACACCCTGCACGCCAACATCCTGATGGCCAGCCGCGTGTCGGAAGTGCTCTGAAGCACTAGCCCGCAGCGTTGTCCCGTTCTCACCGAAAGCCCGCCATGTCCTCCACCACCACCGCCGCCGCCAAAGCCCCTGTCAAAAGCGTTCTGAACGAATCCAGGCAGATCGAACGCGCAGCCATGCTGATCCAGATGGGCGCCCGCATGCAGGTGCTGGAGTCCGAGACCACGCTGTCGTATGAACGCCTGATCCGCCTGTACAAGGAGATCGCGGGCAAGTCGCCCTCCAAAGGCCAGCTGCCCTTCTCCACCGACTGGTTCCTGACCTGGCAAGAGAACATCCACAGCTCGCTGTTTTTGAACATCTACGAGTACCTGTCCAAGGGCGTGGACCTGGATTCGGTGGAGCTGCTGACCAAGGCCTACCGCCTGTACAACGAGCAAGTCGCCACGGCCGAGATCGAACCCCTGCTGTCCTTCACCCGCGCCTGGCGCCTGGTGAAATTCGTGGACGCCGGCATGTTGACCCGCACCAAGTGCAGCCAGTGCAGCGGCCAGTTCGTGACCGAGCTGTACGAAAACCGCCATTTCACCTGTGGCCTGTGCAACCCACCCGCCCGCGCCGGCAAGAGCAAGACCGCCGGCGCGCTGATGCTGCATTGACACCTTGGCTTGTTTTTTGAGCCAAAAGTGCCCGATGCGCTAGTGCATGTTGCCGCTCTAGCTATTGATTAGATAGCAAACAAACAAGGCCCTATTCGGGGCCTTTTTGCTGTCTGCTGTCTGCCGATGGAATGTGGTGCGAGGCAGAACGCCGAGCCAGCCATCAACGCCCCGCAAGCAAGGTGCGCACGTTCTCGTCCACGGGCACCGCATAGTTGTGCGCCGCCATCACATGGTTGCCCACCGGGTTCACCAGCTTGAGACTGATGTACACCACCGAGGCCGACACCGCGTACGTGCCCACGACCACGGCCTGCGCGTTCTGCGCCTGGCTGACCTCCCGCACCTCGCGCGACAGCAGCAACTCGCCCTGTTCGCGGTGCAGCACCAGGTTGTCGCGCAGCTTCACTTCCGTCACGCGCAGCCCGCGCTGCACCATGCGTCCCGCGATCTGCTCCGAAAAGATGCGCCCCAGCCGCGACGACTCGTTGAGCCGGTCCACATTGACCAGGGTGGCCACCAACAGCGGCTGGCTCGCGTCCAGCGGCGCGTTGAGCAGCAAGGCATCCGTTGCCCGGTCGTTCACCTCGATCAGATCGGTGCGCGACACGCCACCCGCACTGTTGCCGTAGTAATAGCTGTGGACCGGGTTGGTCGAGCAGCCCTGCAGCGCCAGGGCCCACACCACCACCATGCCCAAGCACCACGCGGACCTGAGCTTGCCGGGATGGAAACGGCGCATCATGGTGCCACCACCCGCCAGGTTTTAACGGGGGTGGGGGGGGGGGGCGGTGGTGGCGGAGGCGGTGGTAACTGCGTTTTGTACAGCGGCGAATCATCGGGCTCGACGTAGTACACGTCTGCGGTACTCGCCAGATAGCGGTCACCGCTTTCGAGTGACGTCGTGATGAGCACCTCTGTGCGCGTCGGCCCGCCTGCGGCAGATCCATCGATGGCGTATTGCGTGAGGTCCGTCACCGCGCCAAGGGTGGCAACGCCCGCCAGCATCGACCCGACGCCCTGGCGGAACAGATACCAGTCTCGCGCCACACCGACGCCCAGCGCCAGACGCGTCCAGGGCATGGGCCCCCAGGTTTGCACGCGAGCATTGTGCTGGACCACCTGGGTCTCAAACGTGAGGGTGACCGCCGTGGGTTGTGTGGACAAAACGACCCCGCGATCCAGCAGGCGCGTGATGAGCAGCTTGCGAAAGCCGTTGTTGAAACTAGTGTCGCCAGGGCTCGGCGCCAGGTAGATGGGGTACTCGCCGGCTGGCCAGGCACTGATCTTGCCCGCGATGCGGCCCGCCACGTCGTCGGCCAACACATCCCAGTGGTGCACAGCGCGTGCTTTTTTCTGGTCGGTGGCCGGATAGTTGTCGGCACGCGGAACATCCAGCGACGAGCATCCGCCCAGCAACACCGCCAGTGCTGCCGTCGCGAGTACGCGCCCAGGGAGGGAGTGTTGAGGATTCATGCGCACACGCCCGTTGTCATGTTGTGATGCCGTCCAATTGCATCGCATCATCCTAATGGCCTCAGCAAAGCACCATCGCGGGAACAAAGCCCGTTTTCCATCGCACTTTGCCAACGCCGCCGGCGTTGGGATGGCCACCTACAAAGCACGTACCCGGCCTGCCGCACAATCCGCGCATGACCGCGCCCTCTGCTGCTCCTTCCGCACCCACCAGCCCGACGACAGCCGCCGTTGACGATGGCAGCCCCGACCAAGCGGTGACCAGCCAGGTCGCAGCAGATGCCAGCCACACTCCAATCGCCGACGCGCACGCAGACGCACCCACAGTCCCTGCGCCTCCGGTTTCAGCACCAGCGCCTCACGCGCCCCTCATGCTCCACATGCCTGTGGACGTGCGCAACCTCTCCCTCGCCCTRCTGGCACTGTTCGCCAGCGTGGCGCTGCTGCACTGGGCCAGTGCGGTGTTCATCCCGATCATGCTGAGCCTGCTCCTGACCATTGCACTCCGGCCAGCGGTGGAGATGATGGCCCGGTGGCATGTGCCGCGGGCGCTGGGGGCGGGCTTGTTGCTGGTGGCCATCGTTGCCGGGCTGGCCAGCACGGCCTGGTCGCTGAGTGACGGGGCGGCCCAACTGGTGGACTCGGTCCCTGTCGCCGCCAAGAAGGTCCGCGACAACCTCAAGGCACGCGCGGGTGGCAGCAGTCCGCTGGACACTGTGCAGAAGGCGGCCACCCAGATCGAGCAGGCCGCCAACGAAAACAGCGCGGCCAGCGCAGCGCCCCGCCGGGGCGTGCAGCGGGTGATCGTGGAGCGCCCGCCCTTCAACATCCGCGACTACCTCTGGAGCGGCACCATGGGCCTGATGTCGGCGCTGGGGCAGCTGATGGTGGTGGTGTTCCTGACCTACTTCGCTCTCGCCTCGGGCAACCTGTTCCGGGACAAGCTGCTGCGCATTGCGGGCACCAGCCTGGAGCGGCGCAAGGTCACCATCCATGTGCTGCAAGACATCACCCAGCAGATACAGCGTTACCTGCTGCTGCAGGTGTTCACCAGCGTGCTGGTCGGCCTGGCCACCGGCGCGGCCTATTGGGCATTGGGGCTGGAAAACGCCGCCGTATGGGGGGTGGTGGCCGCCGTGCTCAACCTCGCGCCATACATCGGCTCGGCGCTGGTCACAGGGGCCTCGGCCCTGGTGGCTTTCTTGCAGTTTGGCACGCTCGACATGGCCATGGCCATTGGCGGTGCCTCGCTGGTCATCCACACGCTGATCGGCAACCTGCTGACCCCCTGGCTCACCAGCCGCACCAGCAGCATGAGCCCCGTGGCCGTGTTCATCAGCGTGCTGGCCTGGGGCTGGCTGTGGGGTCTGTGGGGCCTGCTTCTGGGCATCCCGGTGATGATGGCCGTGAAGGCCGTGTGCGACCGGGTGGAAGACCTGAAGGCCGTGGGCGAATTGCTGGGCGACTGAGCCCACAAGCGACGCGGCAGCTGCCACGCATGCCGTCTTTGCGTCTCGCGCGGCCAGTGTCTTCACGCCTGTTCCACGCTCGGCCTCTGGCTTTGCGCCAGAGGTACAGCGCCAAACATTGCTGAACATCAGGGCACACCAAACCCAGCCCACCGTTCTCGGTGATTGTTTCCAATACTGGAACAGTTAGTTCGTGACTGAGTGGTTTTTCCCTAAACACCATCGGCGTACAGTTCATCCCATCGATGAGCCGAACCCGCAAGGCGACTCACCGAACCCGGTTCAGAAATGGTTTTTGACCCGGCTTTTTTGAGACGCTTTTTAACTTTCAAGGATTTTCATCATGAACAAGACCGCCCGTTTCCTCTC
>NZ_JBGFFF010000070.1:0-24977 GCF_056175785.1 Acidovorax sp. LjRoot204 | reverse complement strand
AACGTGTTCTGCAAGCACGATGTGAGCTACATCCTCAAGGCCACCGACGCCAACTCCATCGCCCATCTGGTGTGGGACAACCAGGTCACGCCCGAGCTGGTGGCCGAGCTGCAGAAGGACTACCAGGTCGTGACGATCAAGCCCAGCGCCATTGTCTGCACCATCGGCTCCAACATCGGCATCCCCGGCGTGCTGGCCAAGGCCGCGCAGGCGCTGGCCGATGCGCAGGTCAACGTGAACTGCGTGTCGCAGACCCTGCGGCAGGTGAACATGCAGTTCGTGATCGAACGCGAGGACTATAAGACCGCCATCAAGGCACTGAACATGGCGCTGTGCGTGAACTCCGGCGCACCCGTTCCGCGCGCCTGAGAAAAAGGCTTCTGCACTCGGCCCACAGCCCGCCCCGTGCGGGCTTTTTTGCGCCCTTGCGTGCCTGGGGGATTGGGTGCGGGGATATGTTTGCTATTTTTTGTATAGCAATAAAGTCTTATCCATCAGGCGCAGAAGGCCTGTTTGAATGCTGATTTTGCTAATCAGCAGGACCCCTGCCAGCACCAGGGCCGCGCCCCCCAGTTGCCAGGCGGACAAGGGCTCGCCCAGCAGCCAGGCGCCAAAAAAGATGGTGAGGATGGGGCCCAGCGTGCCGATGAGCGCTGTCTTGGAGGCGCCGATGCGGCGGATGGCGGCCGAGGTCATGAACACCGGCAGCACGGTGGACAACACGGCCATGCCCAGGGCATGCAGGTACACCGGGGCAGGCTGCACCAGCGCCCCCATGGGCTGCGACACCACAAAATGCAGCAGTGTGGCGCCGGTCGAGACCAGCATCRCCAGCGCCGTGAAGCGGGCTGCACCCATGCGCCGGATGGCAGGCTCGCTGCCCGCCTGGTAGAACGCATACGAGATGGCTGAGCCAAACACAAAGCCCGCGCCGATCAGCACCGACCGCGTGTCGCCCGCCACATGCAGGTCGTGCGCAAAGGCCAGGCCAATGCCCGCATAGGACAGCAGCAGAGCACCCAGCTCGCGCCGGGAGGCGCGTTTTCCCATGAACAGCACACCGATCAGGATGGTGAGCGTGGGGTAGGTGAACAGGATCAGCCGCTCCAGGCTGGCGGTGATGTACTGCAGGCCGATGAAGTCCAGGATGCTGGCGCCGTAGTAGCCCAGCAGGCCCAGGGCTGTGATGGCCAGCCAGTCGCGCCCGCTCAGCGGGGCCAGGTGGCGGCTGGCGCGCCAGCCCACCCAGGCGAACACCGGCACGGAAAACGCCATGCGCAGGCACAGCAGGGTGACGGAATCCACGGGCACGGCCTGGGGCACGGCATAGGCCAGCTTCACAAAAATGGCTTTGAAGGAAAAGCCCAGCGCCGCCAGGATGGCGAGGGCAAGACCAAGGCGTTCGGAGGACCAGTTTTTCCAGGGCATGTGTCAGGTCAAGCATCTTGTACGGCAGCACCGAACGATTTGCATGCTTTTTATCGGGATGGCTGGCATCCTGCCTTTGTATGTTGCAAGGCACAATTGTTGATCCAGCAACCATGCGTTCGGTTTTCACGAAGGCAAGGAGACCGCTTTGAGCTACGACCTCACCGACCTGCGCCTTTTTGTCGCCATTGCCGAAGAGCGCAACCTCACGCGCGGCGCCGCGCGCGCCTATTTGGCGCCGTCGTCGGCCAGCCACCGGCTGCGGCGGCTGGAGGAGGCGCTGAACACCTCCCTGTTTGAGCGCCAGACGCGAGGCGTGGCGCTGACCCGGGCGGGCGAGGCCCTGCTGCGCAATGCGCGCCAGGTGCTGGCCAGCGTCGAGCAGATGCATGCCAACCTCTCGCCCTTTGCCAGCGGCATCCGGGGCCATGTGAGCCTGTGGGCCAATACCCATGCCACGCACACCTTTCTGCCCGACGACCTGGCGGGTTTCCTGAGGCAGCACCCGCAGGTCAGCGTGAGCCTGGAGGAGCGCACCAGCGCAGAGATCGTGGTCGCAGTGGCCAGCGGCGAGATCGAGGTGGGTGTGCTGGCCGACAGTGGCACGGGCGCGGGTGTGGAGTTGTCACCCTACCGGCAGGACCGCCTGGTGCTCATCGTGCCCGCAGGCCATGCGTTGGCAGGGCGTGGCCGCGTGGGTTTTGCCGAGGTGCTGGACCAGGCCTTTGTGATGCTGCACGCGGGATCGGCCATCCACACCTTCACGACCAACGCCGCTGCCGCGCTGGGGCGGCATCTGGACGTGCGCATTCAGGTGCGCAGCTTTGAAGCCGTGTGCCGCATGGTGGGGGCGGGCGTGGGCATTGGCCTGGTGCCCCGGGGAGCGGCCCTGCAGGTGGCGGGCCTGAGCGAGCCACCGGTGCTGGTCGAGCTGGACGAGCCCT
This sequence comes from Acidovorax sp. LjRoot204, assembly GCF_056175785.1. Lineage (NCBI taxonomy): Bacteria > Pseudomonadati > Pseudomonadota > Betaproteobacteria > Burkholderiales > Comamonadaceae > Acidovorax > Acidovorax sp. LjRoot204. The sequence continues at coordinate 22,605 of NZ_JBGFFF010000070.1, read as the reverse complement.
GGGCGCAGCGCGACCTGCAGATCTGCGTGCGCAAGGGGGCGGTGCTGACGGGCTTTGCTGCGGCGCTGGTCGCACATCTGCGCCAGGGCGCTGGCGCCGCTACTGTCTGATGGCCTGATCAGGCCGCTGCGATCTCCACCTTGGCGCCACCGGCCTGCAGCTTTTCGCGCAGTGCCTGCGGTGTGGCGGCAGGCACCACCAGCGCGGCCAGTTCGTGCAAGGGGGCCACGCTGAACGGCGATGCCGTGCCCAGCTTGTCGATCGAGGCCAGCACCACCGTTTCTGCCGCCCGCTGGTGCAGGGCACGTTTGACGGCGGCTTCTTCAAAATCTCCCGTGGTCAGACCGGCCTCGGCATGCACGCCGGTCACGCCCATCAGGTACAGGTCGGCCCGCAACTGGGCTGCGGCCTCGACCACGCTGGCACCCACATTCACCATGGAGTGGCGGAACAACCTGCCTCCCAGCATCAGCACCTCCACCTGCGTGTGCCTAGCCAGCGCCACCGCTACGGTGGGGCTGTGCGTGACCACGATGGCGCGCAAGTCTAGCGGCAGGTGCTGCAGCACCTGCAACGACGTGGTGCCCCCATCCAGGATCACCACCTGGCCGGGCAACACCAGCGCGGCCCCGGCGCGGCCCAGGGCGCGTTTGTCTTCGGGGGCCAGTTGCTCACGCACCTGCAAGCTGCCCACTGCGGCCGAGGCGGGCAGSGCGCCGCCGTGCACGCGCTGCAAGCGGCCCTCCGCAGCCAGCTCGCGCAGGTCGCGCCGCACGGTGTCTTCCGAGATGCCCAGCTCCTCGCTGAAGGCCTTGGCCACGATCTGGCCGTCCCGCCGCAGGCGGTCGAGCAGAAGCTGTTTGCGTTGGGTGGTCAGCATGAAGGGTTACACGAATTGATTGCACGAATTTGCATGTTTGTGCATGATATTGCGTAAATCAATCTTGTCAAAACCATGCACTCATTAACCGACCACACTGCCTTCGCGCTGGCGCTTGCCGTGCGTCGCTACCCAAGCCCGCCGGCGGGGAGCATTGCATGAGCCACCCTGTGCCTGAAGTCCCCATCGCTGAGCTGAACGCCCGCACCGAGCATGTGAAGCTGCTGGATGTGCAGGTGCTCTCCGACAACTGGTACGTGCTGCGCAGGGTCACCTGCTCGCTGCGCCGGCGCGACGGCCAATGGCAGACGATGAGCCGCGAGGCCTACGACCGGGGCAATGGCGCCGCACTGCTGTTGTTCGACCCGCGTCGCAGCACCGTAGTGCTGACGCGCCAGTTCCGGCTGCCCGCCTTTCTCAACGGTTGCGCTGACGGCCTGCTGATCGAGACCTGCGCGGGACTGCTCGATGGCGACGACCCCGAAACCTGCATCCGCCGCGAGGCCGAGGAAGAAACCGGCTACCGCGTGCGCCAGCCGCGCAAGGTGTTCGAGGCCTACATGAGCCCTGGCTCGGTGACGGAAAAGCTGCACTTTTTCGTGGCCGAGTACGAACCCGGCGACCGCATCCGCAGCGGCGGCGGCCTGGAGGGAGAGGGCGAGGACATCGAGGTGATCGAGATGCCGCTGGCCGACGCCCTGGCCGGCATTGCCAACGGCACGATCCAGGACGGCAAGACCATCATGCTGCTGCAGCATGTGGCCTTGCACCTGCGAGGCACCGCCCTGTAAAAAAGGCGCAGTGCCCGCAGGCGCTCAAGGCCGCACCAGCCGCAGCGGCTCGCCCACGCGCGCCTTCACCACGTCGTCGCGGTGGAAGGGCAGGGTGTGCCAGCGCTTGGCCGAGAACTCGCGCATCTGGTCGTTGGCGTGGGGCGACGCGGGGTTGGTGGACTGGCCATAGGTCAGGATGGCCTGGGCCACTGGGCCCTTGGCGTCGAAGGCCACGGTCTGCACATAGCTGGTGCCGTAGTCGATGCGCAAGCCTGCCTTGTTGATGGGCGCGGGCTCCTGGCGGCCCAGGTTGTTGAGCACGCCTTCAAACTCCTCGCCGCCGTGTAGCGCAATCGCTTCTTCGGTGATGGCGGGGCGCTGCACGCTGCCCAGCGTGGCGTCGAGCGTGTAGCCGCTGGTGCGGATGGCCTTGACGGCGCCGTCCAGCGCCTCCCACACCTTGGCGGCGATGGCGGCGTCCGCCATCTTCAGGCCTGCAGGGGTGGCCACGGGCTGTTGCGCATCGAAGGGCACGCGGTGCACGCCGGGGATGTTGCGCGCGGTGCGCCAGAACTCGCGGAACACATGGGCGCCGCGTGCATCGACGTTGTTGCGGCGGTCCCAGCCTTTCAGGGCCGCACAGCCGTCACGGGATTCGGCCGTGGGGGCCTTGTCACACGCGGCCAGCAGGTCGGGCACCACCACCTGGGCCATGAAGTTGCGGTTCTCAAACAACTGGCCCTGGATGGCCTGCAGCGTGACCTTGCCCCGGCCGAGCATTTCAGGAATCTCGGCCAGACCGGCGCGGGTGCGTGGCCGGGTCAGGCTGGCGTCGCCCACCAGGGGCGAGATGCCCTCAAACTTCTGGCCGGGGTGGGTGTAGACAAAGCTGTCGTTGCTGTTGTGCACCCAGTCCGTGCGGAAGGCCACGGGCATGCGGCCGATGGGGATGAGCCCCGGCACGGGCGATGCGCTGTCGCGGCGCCAGTCGCAGTCAGCGCGTGATCCGTTCAGCACCACCAGGCCGGCAGCGGCGCGCAGCGCGGCGGCGGGCTGGCTGGGTGCGCAGCGGGCGAGCTGGGCGGCATCCACATCGGGCACCACGCTCACGTCGGCATACATGGCCTGGCCGCTGCGGTCGGCGGCCAGCGTGTTCACCCAGGGCAGGCCCAGGTTGGCGTGCGCCTTGTGCAGGTCCTGCACCGAGCGGGCGCGGGCAAAGGCAAGGGCTGCGTCCATCATGCGGGTGTTGCCAGTGTTGGCGTCGCGCAGGGCGTAGGCGGTCTTGGCGTTCCAGGTCAGGCCCGCGCGGGGCACCACCACCAGCGGGCCCCAGCGGGTGGACCACACCGTGTGCTCTTGCGTCTGCAGCTTGCCGTCCGGGCCGGGGATCTGGGCGCTGACCTTGCGGGCGGTCATCTTCTCAGGCTTGCCGTCCACCAGGTAGGTGGTGGGGTCGCCTTCGGCCAGCGTGACTTCGTAGAAGGTGAAACGCTTGCCGGTGGACACCGTGTGCGACCAGGCCACGTCCCTGTTGAAGCCGATGGAGACCATGGGGTAGGTGCCGATGCCCACGCCCATCACGTCCATCTGGCCGGGCATGGTCAGGTGCATTTCATAGAAACGGTTGGGGCCGCTCCACGGGAAGTGCGGGTTGCCCAGCAGCATGCCGCTGCCGTTGGCCGTCACGTCCTTGCCAAAGGCCCAGGCGTTGGAGCCGAGGGGCGAGTCGAGCAGGCCCACGTCGCGCAGCGCCTGCGCGGCATCGGCCAGGTTCATGTCAGCGGAGGGCGCCTGCGCGGCCTTGGCCGCGGGCGGCTGGGCGCCCAGCATGCCATCGGCCAGCGCGGCAATACCGGCCTGCACGGCCACCACCTCGGCCATGCGGCGGTATTGGGCCAGGGTCATGGGCTGCACCCAGGGCTTGCCCCGGCAGGCATCGGGCAGGGTGGAGGCGTTGTCGGCCAGGAAGCGGTTGTAGCCCGCCACATAACCACGCGCCAGGGCCTGCGTTTCGGCACTGGTCTTGGCCCAGGCGCGCTCCAGCATGGCGTCGTCCATGTGGGCTGCCATGAACAGGTCGATCTGCGCATTGGGGATGTAGCGGCGGCCCAGCAGCCCGATGGTCTGGGCACCGAAGGTGCTACTGCGCTGGCCGCGCGAGGTCACGAGCTGGTCGGCCGTCATGCAGACGTTGTCTTGCGCATAGGCATAGGCCACGCCGTAGGCCAGCGATTCGGGGTCGTTCGCGGTGATGTGCGGAATGCCGTAGGTGGTGCGTTCAATGGTCACGCTGCGATCTGCGCGTGCAGCGCCTGGCTGGCTGGCGCAGCCCGCCAGAAAGAGGGCGGTGCAGGCCGCGGCCAGGGTGGTCAGGGCCATCGAGAGGCCGCGATGGGTTGAGGGTTCGTGCATGGGTGGGTGTCTCCGTTTGTGTGGGCCCGCAGCGCAGGGCCATGGCTGCGGGGCGCTGTCGTCGCACGGTCATGCTACTGCCCGGTAACACTGCGAAGCGGTGGCGGTTTGGCCACAAAGGGTGGCAAGATCGCCACCATGCCCACTGCCAAAACTGCACTGCCGTCCTGCCTCAACGTGGGCATCCTCTGGGGGCACGGCAGCATTGCCAGCACCGCCGCCGCTGCGGTGGACGCTCTGCGCGCCATGAACATGCTGGCGGCGATGCGCCCCGGGGGCGCGCAGCCCGTGGTGCGTTGGTTCTGGCTGCGCATGCCGCAGGAGCGCGATGCCGCCCCGCCGCCGATGCCCGGCGCAGACCTGGGTCCGGAGGCGCTGGATGTGGTCGTCATCCCCGGCTGGCTGGTCCCTACTGGGCCGCAGTTGCGTGAGATCAGTCGGCGCTACAGCGAGCACTATGGCGCCATGCTGCAGGGCCACCTGCAGCGGGGCGGGCTGGTGGCTGCGCTGTTCAACGGGTCCAGCCTGCTGGCGCACTGTGGCTTGCTGGCTGGGCGCAAGGCGGCGCTGCCGTGGGTGTTTGCGCCGTCCATCGTGCTGCAGTCCAGCGAGAGTGGGGCAAGGACGGCCGATGTGGCCTGGCAGCGGGAGCGAACCTGGCAGCGTGACGGTGCCCTGTGGACCACCGCATCCCTGCAGGACACCCTGGCAGCCATGCTTGACCTGCTGGCCCAGACACCGGCGGCCGAGCTGGCGCAGGCCGCATCGCACGCGCTGCGGTTTGACCCGCAGCGCCAGCTGACCGCCACCACCGCCATGGAGACCCCTACGGGCCACCCGCTGGCTGCGGGCGCGCTGGAGCAGGCACGGCGCTGGCTGCAGGACCACCGCAACGAGCCCTACAGCCTGCAGGCCACGGCCCGCGCCGCCGCCACCAGCCCGCGCAGCTTGCTGCGCTGGTTTGCCCAGGTGCATGGAGAAACACCGCAGGACTACCTGCACCGGCTGCGCATTGCCCAGGCCCAGGCGCTGCTGCAGACCACCTACCTCACGGTGGACGATGTGGCGCAGCAATGCGGCTACAACGACACGGGCAGTTTTCGCAAGGTGTTCACCCGCGTGGCCGGGGTGACGCCAGGGGCGTACCGCCAGCGCTTCAAGCTGCGCACATCGCGCAAGCAGTGGTTGGGGCGGCAGGGGCTGCCTGGCACCGACGGGCCGGTGTAGCCGGGCCCACGGCCATTCGCTGTCTCTGGTGGGTGTCTGCGCCAGTGCTGGCGGCGATAATGCTCAATTGCTATTGAATCAATAGCTGCCCAGGCATGCTGGACTAGCACATCATGCCGTTTTGATTCTGAAATTGTTTTTTGCCAGCCCTTTTCTCCATGCAAGCCCTGCTCGACGCCATTGCCTCCATGCCCCTGCCCACCGACGCCCAGCGCGTCTTCCACGGCCGGGGTGGGCTGTTTCCGGGCTGCGAGCAGTGGGTGCTGGATGCGTATCCGCCAGTGTTCGTGCTGACGAGCTTCGCGCCGGCCAGCGATTCCGAACTGGCGACCATCGGCGAGGCGCTGCAGGCACGCTGGTCCCAGATTGCGCCGGAAGGCCAGCCGCTGAACTGGGTCTTCCAGCACCGGGGCGAGGCCTTGCGCATCGAGGGGCGCAGTGAAACCCGCCTGATGGCAGGTGCGGTGCTCGACCCCCATGTGGTCACCGAAGCGGGCGTGCGCTACCGCGTGCATGTGCTGCGCGGCCAGAACCACGGCCTGTTTCTGGACATGGCCGCAGGCCGCCAATGGGTGCGCAACTATGCCGCAGCGCGCAGTGCAGACCGCTACGGGCTCAAGGTGCTGAACCTGTTTGCCTACACCTGTGCGTTTTCGGTGGTGGCGCTGCAGGCGGGCGCCAAACAGGTGGTCAACGTGGACATGAGCCACGGCGCCATCGGCATCGGGCAGCAGAACCACCAGCTCAACGGCATCACCACGGGCGCCGCCTTCTTGCCGCACGATATCTTCAGCAGCTGGGGCAAGATCAACCGCAGCGGCCCTTACGGCCTGGTCATCGTGGACCCGCCCAGCTACCAGAAGGGCAGCTTTGTCGCCACCAAGGACTACGCCCGCCTGATGCGCCGGCTGCCCGACCTGCTGGCCCCCGGCGGCCACGCGCTGTTGTGCCTCAATGCGCCAGAGCTGGGCTTGGCCTTCTTGCAGGACCAGATGCAGGAGCTGGCGCCCGATCTGCGGTTTGTGGAGCGCGTGGCCAATCCCCCCGTGTTTGCCGATGTGGAGCCGGAGCGGGCGCTGAAGGTGCTGGTGTACCAGGCGCCCGAGCTGGTGGCGCCGGCCTGAGAGCCTGTTCTAGAACACCCCCATCCCCAGCCCTGCCGCCATGGCCTCACCCAGCGCCCGGCAGCGCTCCAGGTCGGCCGATGCAATCTGTTTGGGGGCCAGGATGGCTTCGGGGTGATCTCACTTTCGGTGCAGATTACCCGGTTAGGATGCTCGGGTTAACCCTAGATTTGTGTTTTCTGAGGCTAGGTGGTCTGCCCTCCTGGCAGTCTTTTCAAAGTGTGGTTTGAAGACGAGCTGTCAGTTGTGAACCGGTGGCCTGCGTGAGTCCCGTTCGCCCATCGACCAAAAACAACGACTTGCAGAACGGCCGATAGAGCCACGATCGATCATCCACCGCCACCCATCTGCGATGTGGCATTTCGTTGGCCCAAAGCCAGGCGTGGCACTCCGCCTCCCGCTCGTACCCCACCAGCGTATTCGGGACGTTCGTTAGATCGCAATATCTGGGGGTAACGCCTTCGATCATGGCGGCAATGTCCGGAGAGAACCTTTCCAATAGATCCTCATAGGCCTGTTCCAGGCGCCAGGTGCTGGTGATCACGATCTGGCACTCGGGCACCTGTCGTAACGCATCTTCCAAGATCGATAGGCAACAGAAGTGCTTCGACTCATGGCAATGCTCTGGGTGTAGGACCCCATCAAAATCTAGAAAGAGTATGGGCACAGTGCTACTTCAGAAACAGATTTCCAATAGGGCTGAATATTTTTTCGAGTTAGCGAGCCTATGAGACTATTTGGTCGTGGTCTTTTTAGTCTCATTGGACGGAAATCGGGTGGATGTCTTCCCGAAAGCGTGTTCCACCCCAAGCCGACTTTGGTCGGGCGCTGCAGCAATTGCGCGCGGCACGCGGCTTGGTTCAGGAAGACATGTTGCTGGCAACGAGCCGCCGACACATCAGTCGCATCGAGCAGGGACATCAAGTGCCCAGTATCCGCACCATCGAGGTATTGGCCGAGCAGATGCAGATCCACCCTTTGACCTTGATTGCTACCGCGTACTGCCCAGACCTGGACACGAACTTGGTCAATGAACTCCTCAGGACCGTCAAAGCGGACTTCAAGGGCATCATTTCAGACTAGGCTTGGCATTCCGATTCGGCCTGTTCCTTGGCATACTGAACCAGCATTTGAAGCCCTTGTATCAGACCGGTGCCAATGGGTGTGGCATCTTGGCGGTGCAGCATCCGATTGACGATCTCCCGATCCACGGCAGTGCTGAGCAAGCAGAGGGCTTCTTGCAGAGTTTCCAGACCCACTTCCAAGCTGTCGCCTGAACGTTTGGCTCCCGCCTTGGTCAGAAGCAACAGGGCGAGCGGTAAGGCTGCACTAGCGGGATCGTGATCCCCGCTCCAATCCGAGCCAGACAGAAGGTCTCGGAGCTGGTCTGACATCAACAAAAGGTGGTTGTCATCCAGTGCATCCGGCAGGATGGCTTCCCAACCCCGTGACGTGATCAGGCGCAACATGTCCTGTGCTCCAAATTTTCCGAGGGTCGCTTTTTCCAAACGCAGCATCATTCTTCATTCAAGTTAATATGAGACTAATTGGTCCGGTTTGGGACCGTGGCGTGCGAAGATAGCTGAATGGAATGCCATTTTTGTTTTCCAAGTGTGCCCGTCTCCCAATGGAAATAAACCGGTTGCCCAGATCTGCTTAAAGAGGCAACCAGTCTGTTGCCTCATGCGTTTGCCCCCTTGAAAAACCGCCTGGATCTCACCCGCTTGGCCGAACTTGATCGGCAGTTTTGCGATTTCGCGAAGCTGCAGCGGAATGCCACGCCCAGGTGTGGCTGGGCAAAGACGGTGAGATTGGCCTTGGGCATGAGTTCCAAAGCGCTAGGTGAGCGTTTGGGCATGACGGCACAGGGAGTCCGCAAACTGGAGCAGGCCGAGGCCAACGGCACTATCACGCTGAATACGCTTGCACGTTTGGCTCATGGCCTGGACTGTGAAGTGCACTACATGTTTGTTCCCCGAACCAGTTTGGTGGAGCAGGTGCTCAACCGTACTGAAGAGATCGCTGGAATTTCTTTGCCGTCCACGTTGAAGGGGGCGGAGGTGCTGACAGATGTAGAGACGCTGATGGCCCTTACCAGTGCGCTGGTAAAAGTGAGCAAGCGTGGCCTTTGGTGAGCCAGCGCTGGTTTTCCTCCCGATACAACCCCGCGATGAGTTTGAACATCGTTGCTATCATCAGCGCAAAGCAAGCCCCCGGTGCGACCTCTGCGAAAGCATGCCCCCGGGGGCGACGTTTTTCTGAGGGGTACTTTGATGAAATCTCTCTTCGAAGCTCGCGACAGCTCTTGAGAGATCCTCTCGCCATGGAATTGCGCCGCACGGGTCAGGCTGCCCGCAAGGCGAAGCCCGTCATCGCAATCACGGTGAAGCACGCTCCTCCTGTCGTCACCGCAAGGGAATGGGCGCGCCTGGGCGATGCCGCCAAAAATCCGACGCGTCAGGCGACGCCGCTACGCCATTGTTAGCGGGACTGATTGGTAAATCATGGCCGCAGATTCTGCCCTCATCGCCCTTGAAGACCACATCGCTATTCTCACTATGCTTGTGCAGCGCATGGTTGACGAGTGTGGCGACCCAACTGGTTTCGACGCAAAGGACTGGCTTTATCACTGGCTCGTGGGGGTGGTCCCGGCATTGGGCGATCGAAGGCCTCTCGATGTGCTCAAAGAGCCCGGCGGCCTTGAGGTGGTGCGGAGCTTGCTCATGCGTGTCCAGTCTGGTGCGTTCTCGTAGGAATACGCACGTGGCTGGCAAGTTCTGAGTCCGCTCTGGCCCCGCCGTCCTCCTTGACTATATCCCCACCAAGCACAGTCCAGTCCCAACATATGACTCTGTCCTCTGGCCAAATTTCCCCATATCTCCCTGCGTCCACTCCACGCAGCGCGGACGTCGTCCTGTACCTCGATCTCGATGGCGTTGTTCACCATGAAAAAGTGCTCTGGCATCCCCGCAAGGGTATCTACATGAGCCCGTATGAGGCTGCAGGACATTCGCTGTTCGAATGGGTTCCAATCCTGGAGTCAGTGCTCCAACCCCACCCGGCAGTCGCCCTGGTACTGAGTAGCACTTGGTGCATTCGCCCCGGATACAGCGCAACTCTTAAACGCCTTCCTGCCACATTGAGTGCCCGGTTCATTGGCGGGACGTACCACAAGCGTGTCCATGGCGTGGATCCCTGGAACCTGTCCATGTTCCGCACCACACCCCGGGGCGTGCAAGTTCAAGAAGACGCTCAGCGCAGAAGACCCCAACAGTGGATAGCGCTCGATGACGATCTGGAAGATTGGCCTGACTCCTGTCGACAAAACCTGGTCGCATGCGAGGGAACTACGGGCTTGTCCAACCCCGAGGTACAACACGAACTGAGGGAAAAATTGCGCAGCTGTCATGTGGCTTTGTCGGCCAGAACCCCATAGCAGCTCGCGGTGTACGGTGGACTTAACAACGGTCCAACTATCGAATCTTCATTCGAGAAAACCCCCGCCGCAGGTGTCTTGGATGCAAGGTTAGACGCATCCTGAATGTACATTTTGACGAGCCCTCAATGTACATTTAGACGGTAAACGCACCACTGCTTTCCCATGCATAGTCCGACCATCCCGTTTCGCCTAGTCTCCACTCAGCGCGAAGAGCAATTGGCTCAATTCAACGCCAGGAAAGAAATTGCTTGGTTTGGGTTTAGGGGGGCGTTCAAAGAGCCAGGCTTGGCGATCATCAATTTCACCAAAATCGAATCTGGCCTTCAGGGAGGTGGAGGAACCTCCGCAATCAATGGCGGCGTTATCGCCGCAGGTTTTGATGCAGCCTTCGTGCTTGCAGGTTTGGGCCACTACGATTCCAAGGTCGTCATCACCCTGGAGTTGTCGGTCAAATTTTTGTCCCTTGCACTTGTCAACGAGTCGCTTGCATTCCAAGCGCATGTGGTTCGATCTGCTAAAAACTTCTCGTTCGCCGAGGGCTTTCTCTCTCAGGCAGGTACAGGGCCTGCCCAGCATTTGGCAATTGCCACCGCTATGGTGGCGCCTGCGCGCTAGGCACGCGGCGGGAAGGCGCAAGGCGCCAAAGGTGTCCTTCCCCTCGGCTGAGATGGAGATTTTCGACAGTCGTTCACCCAAGGCGCGAGCGTTCTAGCTCGTAGAGACACCACCAGCACTGGGTTCGTTTACTGCTTTCCGGTCTTCTATGCCGATTGAATTCCGTGAGACCTTGACCTTACCACCGTGGCAAGGTTCATAGTCAAAACGTGAATCAACCAAAGGAGGCTCACATGGTCCATTTCAATGTTCCTGATATGACGTGCGGCGGTTGTGCTCAGCGTATTCGTCGAGCAATAGCTCAGGCCCAACTGCCAGCAAGCGTCGAAGTAGAAATCGATGTGGCCACGCGGCAGGTCCGCGTTCCTGGGCAAGTCGAAGACGACACTGTGGAGCTTGTCCGCTCCGCAATTGAGCGTGCTGGATACAAAGCAGACGCGGCGGTGAGTCCTGCATCTCGCCGAACAACCGGTGGCTGCTGCTGTGCGTCTCGGCCCGTAACCCCTGTTGATGTGGATCAAGACGGTGCAAGGCAGACGTCGTCATGCTGCAGTTGAACTACCAAGGAGACCATCATGCGTCTGAACATCGTCGCTGGGCTGTTGACAACCCTATTCGTGGCAGGCTGTGCCGTCGCGCAATCGCCAAAACCTGAGGACGAACACGCAGGCCACCACCCCGGAGATGCACAGAGCGGCGGCGTCACAACCCAGTCTGCCCCGGCAGCCACTGCCGCGTCTGCACCGGACGCCTTTGATCGTCAGATGAAGGCGATGCAGGAAATGCACAAAAAAATGCAGGCGGCCAAGACTCCCGCCGAACGCTCAGCGCTGATGGAGGAGCACATGAAGCTCATGCAGTCAGGCATGGCCACGATGGGCGCGGGTAGTTCTGGTGGCATGGGGATGGGAATGATGCAGCAAGGGGCGCAGACCAAACCTGCCATGCCTGCAGCCTCCGGAAACTCGGGTATGGGAGGCATGATGGGCATGCACGCTCAAATGGAGCGCCGTATGGCCATGATGGAGCAGATGATGCAAATGATGGTGGACCGCCAAGCAGCCATGCCATCCAAGTAGTCTCACCGCGAACGTTCTTTGCGGGGGAAGCTATCACTATTCCAAACGCTGGTGAGCTGCGCGAGGCTTGGTGACTCAGTCACTAACCACTGTGCAGTTGCGCCCGAGCGCCTTTGCCCTGTAAACAGCTTCATCAGAGCGTTTTAGCAGCCGGGCGAGGAAATCCGCTCCGGTTTGGTGTACTGCACATGCCAGCCCGACACTGACCGTTACTGGCCCCGCCAATGAGCGAACCCGTCTGGCGCATTTGTGCACCCGCTCCGCGATTCGGGCAGCGGCTTCTGCGTCCGCATCAGGTAACCAGAGGACGAATTCTTCCCCGCCGTATCGCGCCACCAGGTCCGAACCACGGGCGCCTGCCTGTAACTGGCGAGCAAAGTTCACCAGCACCCGGTCGCCCTCGGGATGGCCATGCGCATCGTTGATCCGTTTGAAGTAGTCCACGTCCACCATCAACAACGACACGGAACTCTGTCGAGAGGCCGTCCGTTGCCACTCTTGCACGGTCAATTCCAGCGCACGGCGGTTTTTAAGACCTGTAAGYGGATCAGAGAGACTCAGTTCCGAAAGCTGGCGATTCTGCAATTCAACCTGTTCATTGCTGGCGGCCAAGCGCTGGGCAAGATCCTGGGCCTCTGCACGGGCCTTGATCAACTCGCCTTCGAAACGGCTGCGTTCGCGGGCCACAAAAAAGGCCCATACGGTGTGGTCGCCCGTCTCCAGGCGCTTGCTGACCGCATTGACCATGACAGGAACAGTCTCGCCGCCAACACCGCGCAGGTGGAGGAATACTTCGCGCGCACTCTTGGCGTGATGCAGCGTGGGAAACAGGTGGGTCTGGCTGAAAATTCGAGAAGCTGGTGTTAACAGTTCATCCATGGAGTGGCCGAGCCAAAACGCCTCCGTGCCCCCGATCAGGACAAGGAACTCCCTGTTCATCCGCACGATGTGCCCCACCGGGTCCGTGATCATCATCGCGCAAGGGATGTCATCAACCGCCAGCATGTTCCGCCCTCTCGGTTTCGCTCACGCTAAGGAGAGATATCGCTGCATGGCGGCCGTCACCAGGTGCGGATGACTCATGTGAGCGCAGTGTCCGGTCACGTCCAGCACTTCCAACGTGCTGCCCCTGAGCTTCTTGTGCATGTACTCCCCGACAGAAAGGGGCGCCAGTGCATCTTTGCCATGCTGCAGGATCAGACTTGGCCGGGTCACGCGCGACAGCTCCTCTCTGGTATCCGCAAAGAAGGTTGCCTGCGCAAAGACACGAGCCATCGTAGGATCGGTTGAGCAGAAACTATCAGACAACTCCCCGCCCAAACTGTCCGCCTGCGGCGCTCCCGCCACAATGGGTGCGAGGTAACTGGACCAGCCCATGAAGTTCTGGTCCATGAGGTCCAATAGGCCATCCAAATCCTGGCGCTCGAACCCTCCAAGGTAGTCCGGAGCGTGATTGATGTAGCAAGGCGACGGGCCGACCAGAATCAGGCGATCAAAAAGCAGAGGTCGCTCGATGGAGGCCAGCAGGCCGATGCTGGCGCTGACCGAATGTCCAACAAAATGCACTCCGCGCTCGATGCCCAATGCGTCGCATACATCCAGCAGATCTTGCACGTAGCCTTTCAGACTTGCGTACTTCACGGGGTCAAAGGCGGCCAAGTCTGATTGGCCGCAGCCGACGTAGTCGAACAAGACCTGGCGGCACTTACCTTCAAAGGCCGGAGTGATGTGTCGCCACATATGCTGGCTACACCCAAAGCCGTGCGCATAGACGAGCACGGGGACGTCCGGGCGAATTGCATCGATCACATGCACGTTGTTGCGCTTACGAATTTCCACTGTTGTTCTTTCCGGGCGGTCAGTCCGCAGATTTTGCACGCCTGACGCTTGCACCGTGCGCAAAATAGCATGCAAGCGTGCGCGATTGGGAGTGAGAAACAACTGGTTTATCGCTAGCACCAGCTTGCGCAACGCAGCGTTCAGCCTCCAGATGCCTCTGTTTTCACTCTCCTTGGCTTTCGCATCAGCACATAGGCTGCAGGAATCACGAACAAAGAAAGCAGCGGTGCGGTCACCATACCGCCCAGCATGGGAGCCGCGATGCGGCTCATGACCTCCGAGCCTGTCCCGCTGCTCCACACGATGGGCACCAGGCCCGCCAGAATGACTGCCACGGTCATGGCCTTGGGTCGCACGCGCAGCACGGCACCTTCCCGAATCGCGTCCAGCAGCTCTTCCAGTGTGGGCTGCCTGCCGTCTGGACATCTCTCTGCGAGTGCCTGCTTGAGGTAGATGAGCATGACCACCCCGAACTCAGCCRCGACCCCCGCCAGGGCGATGAAGCCCACACCGGTGGCGATCGAAAGGTTGTAGTTCATGAGGTACAGGAACCAGATGCCCCCAGTGAGCGCAAATGGCAGCGTTGCCATGATCAGTCCCGCCTCGCCCATGCGCGAGAAGGTCAAGTACAACAGCACGAAGATGATCAGCAAGGTGGCAGGCACCACTACTTTCAGGCGGGCATTAGCCCGCTCCAGGTACTCGAACTGGCCTGAGTACGTGATGCTGACCCCGGGCTCCAGCTTGATCTGTCGGCTCACGGCATCGCGCAGCTCATTGGCCACGGAAGCCAGATCGCGCCCCCGCACATCGACATATACCCAGCCCGATGGGCGGGCGTTCTCGCTTTTGAGCATGGGTGGCCCATCGGTGATGGCGATGCTGGCCACCGTACCCAGCGTGATCTGCTGCCCCATGGGGGTGGAGATGGGCAATTGGGCCAAGCGTTCGGGCGAGTCTCTCCACTCACGCGGGTAGCGCAGGTTGATGGGGAAGCGCGCCAGGCCCTCGACCGTTTCCGAGACGTTTTCTCCACCGATGGCCCCGGAGACCACGGCCTGGATATCGGACACATTCAGCCCGTAGCGCCCCGCGGCCGTGCGATCGATGCGGACATCGACGTAGCGGCCCCCTGTCAGGCGCTCGGCCAGTGACGAGGCCACTCCCGGAATGCCTTTGGCGACCTGCTCGACCTGTGCCGCGATCCCATCGATCACCTGCAGGTCGTTGCCCGTCACCTTGACACCGATGGGGCTCTTGATGCCGGTTGCCAGCATGTCGATTCGGTTGCGAATGGGTGGAATCCAGATGTTGGACAGGCCGGGGATCTTGACGGCCTTGTCCAACTCTTCGATCAGGCCCTCGGGCGTCATTCCTGGACGCCATTGGTCTCTGGGCTTGAGCTTCACCGTGGTCTCGAACATTTCCAGCGGCGCCGGATCGGTGGCGGTCTCTGCTCGGCCCGCCTTGCCGAAGACGCGCTCGACCTCGGGCACCGTCTTGATCATCCGGTTGCTCAATTGCAGAAGCTCCGTGGCTCGCTGTGCCGACAGGCCCGGCAGGGCTGACGGCATGTACAGCAGATCGCCTTCATCCAGCCTGGGCAGGAACTCGCCCCCCAACCGCGACAGGGGCCAGATCGTGGTCGTCAGCGCCAGCACGGCGATGACCAGGGTGGATTTGGGACGATGCAAGACCCACTCAAGGCAAGGTCGGTACACGGCAATCAGCGCGCGGGTGATGGGGTTTTTCTGCTCGTCAGGGATACGCCCCCGGATCCAGTAGCCCATGAGSACCGGGATCAGCGTGACCGASAGKSCCGCMGCKGCSGCCATSGCGTAGGTCTTSGTGAASGCCAGCGGTCCAAACAAGCGGCCTTCCTGTGCTTCCAGCGTAAAAACGGGCACAAAGGACARCGTGATSAYMAGCAGCGAGAAGAACAGCGCSGGSCCCACCTCCTCGGCAGCTTCGGTGATCACTTTCCAGCGTTCTTCCCCCACCAGTTGGCGGTCGGGATGCTTGTGCTGCCAGGCCTCCAGCTTCTTGTGGGCGTTCTCGATCATCACCACAGCTGCATCGACCATGGCGCCCACGGCGATTGCAATCCCGCCCAGSGACATGATGTTGGCGTTGATGCCCTGGTAGCGCATCACCAGAAACGCCGCCATGATCCCCAGCGGCAGAGAAATGATGGCGACCAGCGCAGAACGCAGGTGCCAGAGGAACAAGACACAGACCACCGCCACCACAATGAACTCCTCTACGAGTTTGGTGCTGAGGTTCTGGATCGCCCGCTCGATGAGTGCGCTGCGGTCGTAGGTGGTGACGATCTCCACGCCCTGGGGCAGGCTGCTTTGCAGCTCGCTGAGTTTGGCCTTTACGGCCTGGATCGTTTCCTGGGCGTTCTTGCCAGATCGCAGCACGACCACGCCTCCAGCCACTTCCCCCTCGCCGTCGAGTTCAGCGATGCCGCGCCGCATCTCCGGCCCGATCTGAAGCGTTGCGACATCGCCCAGACGCACGGGAATCCCGGCGCGCGATACCAACGGGATGGCCCGAAAGTCGTCCAGCGTCTTGAGGTAGCCGCTGGCGCGCACCATGTACTCGGCCCCGGACAACTCCAGCACCGATCCCCCAGTTTCCTGGTTGGCGCCCATGATGGCCTCACGCACCTGCCCCTGGGTCAGCCCTTGGGCTGCGAGTTTGATCGGATCAAGCACCACCTGGTACTGCTTGACCATGCCCCCCACCGACGCCACTTCCGCGACATTGGGCAGGCTCTTGAGTTCGAACTTCAGAAACCAGTCCTGCAGGGCCCGCAGTTGGGCCAGATCGTTCTTTCCAGTGCGGTCCACCAGCGCGTATTGGTAGATCCAGCCGACCCCGGTGGCGTCGGGGCCGAGTGACGATTTGGCGGTGGCGGGTAGCCGTCCCTGCACTTGGTTCATGTACTCCAGCACGCGAGAACGCGCCCAGTACAGRTCCGTGCCATCSTCRAACAGGATGTAGACGAAGGAGTCGCCAAAGAACGAGAAGCCGCGCACCGTCTTGGCACCCGGGACGGACAGCATGGTGGTGGACAGCGGGTATGTGACCTGGTTCTCCACTATCTGCGGTGCTTGGCCGGGATAGGAAGTGCGAATGATGACCTGGACATCCGACAAATCGGGAAGAGCGTCCACGGGGGTGCTGCGCACACCCCACACGCCCCAGGCCGTAAGCATCACGGTCGCCAGCAGAACCAGGAGTCGGTTCGCCACCGACCAGCGGATCAGACGCGCGATCATGGCTTGATCCTTTCCACGGCAGTGATCACGAAGTCCTTGCCTTGCTGCTGGAAGGTGAACTTCACCTGCTGCTCGGGTTTCAGTGCTTTTGCCAGTTCTGGGTTTGCCAACTTGAATGGCATGGTCATGCCGGGCCACTTCAGTTCAGGCACGGCCTCGTGGGTAAGGGTCAGCTCGGTGGGCGTGACCTCATCGACCACCCCTCGCACCGTAAAGCTCTTGGACGCCGGAGCCGCAGAGGCCGAGGAACCCTGTTCAGCGATGGGTTGCGCGCTGCTGCCTGGAGGCAGTGCGGGCATGATGCCTCGCAGGCTGGCTTCCGAGTCGATCAGGAACTGTGCCGAGGCGACCACCTGTTGTCCTGCGGYCAGTCCGCCTGGAACGACGAGGCGGTCATCGATTTCCGCGCCAAGTTGTACCTGGACGGGGTGGTACTTGCCGGGGCCGTCCACCACGTAGACCAGTGCCCGCTTGCCGGTACGGATCACCGCTTCGCTAGGCACCAGCAGCGCTGGTTGTGTGCGTCCGGCCAGGACGATCTGCCCGGACATGCCCGCCTTCAGGCGCTGGGTGGGGTTGGGAAGCTCCAGCCGCACGCGCACCGTGCGGGTGTCCCGGTTGGCCTCTGGGAGGATGCTCACGACCCGGGCGTTGAGGGTTTCGCCCGGAAACGCGGCCAATCGGACCTGGGCGTCCTGCCCCAGTTGCAAGGGACCGCTTTGCGCTTCAGGAACGGCCGCTTCGATCCAGACGCTGGCCAGGCCGTTTACGCGCACCAGACTGCCCCCCGAAGAGACCGTCATGCCCTGGCGCACCATCAATTCGGCCACCATCCCCGCCTGTGGAAAGGTCACCGTGTAGCGGCCCTGAGGTTCGCCCGTGCGCTCCACCTGGGCCACGAGCGAGGCAGGCATGCCCAGCAGCGACAGCCGCTGGCGCGCTGCTGTCGTCAGCGACTCGTCCTTGAGCGCCCGGACCGCGAGAAACTCGCGCTGCGCAGCCACCCACTCTGGCAGCAGTAGATCGGCCAATGGCGCGCCTGCGGCCACCACGTCGCCCGGGGCCCGGGCATAGACGCGTTCCACGAAGCCGCCCGAGCGGGCCTGGRCGATGCTCACATCCCGGTCATTGAGCTGGACCGTGCCCAGCACGTCCACATCGGACCCAATGTCTCGCTGCTCTACCAGGGCGGTGCGCAGGCCGAGGGCTTGCACGGCCTGGGCGGAGACGCTCAGGCCGGAGCTTTCCGGAGTGTCCTCATCCGCATACTTGGGTACCAAGGCCATGTCCATGTAGGGGGACTTGCCTGGCTTATCGAACTTCTGCGTCGGCGACATCGGGTCGTACCAGTACAGCACCTTGCGGTCGGCTTTTGCTGCTTCTGTCGATGCGGGACTGGCTCCCAGTGCGTGGTTGTTCGCGGTGCGCCATTGGGAGACGGTCCAGCCGAGGGCGATGCCTGCAGCCACCAGTGCTACGGCCACAGCGGTCTTCTTGAAAACGTTATTGGTCATGTGGTTCTCCCTTCAGTCGGCGATCAGGCTGTTCAAGCGGGCAATCACGGTGTCCCGCTGTGCCTGCAGATCAATGAGCCGCCAGTGCGTCTCCCGCACTTGGGCCCGAGCCGCCAGCACGGCGCTCAAGTCGCCTTTGGCGGACTGGTAGTTGGCCAGCGCGAGTTCGGCACGCCCCTGTGCCAAGCCCATGCCAGCCGATTGCAGCCGTTCGATCTGACTGTTCAGTGCCGCCAGCTCTGAGGCGCTGTCCTCCAGCTCCTGCAGGTGCCTGCGGGTCACGTCTTCCTGCTCGGCTTCCAGGCGCTGCAGCTCCAGCTGCTTGGCCTTGATCTGGGGTCCCTGGCGCCGCTCCTGTTGCCAGGGAAGGTCAAAGGTCACCTGGAAGGACACCATGTCGCCCCAGCGTCGGTCGCGGCGGCTGTAGGCGACTTCCCAGGACCAATCACCCTTGGTTTCTGCCTGGGCTTCGCGCGTTTCCGCCAAGGCCATGGCCTGCATGGCGGGGTACTGCGCCAGTTCGGCATGGCGGTGTACCTCTGCGCGCAACTGGTCCAGGGGGCGGCTCAGCGGCCCAGGAGTTCCCTGAAGCGCCTCGTCGGCGCGAGCGCCAACCCAGCGCCGCAACATCGCCCTGGCCTTGGACCGGTCCCGCTGCAGATCGTCCCTGCGGTCCGACAGCGCAAGCGCCTCCTGCCTGGCCATCAGGAGATCGCCCGCTTGGGCCGTCCCCCCCGCGATGCGGGCAGTCAGGCTGTCCTGCAGGCGCTGGTTCTCACTCAGTAGACCGGTGAGTACCTGATCACGTTGCTCGATAGCCTGGGCCATGATCCACGCTTGGCTCAGCTCCTGGCGGATCTGCAGGCGCTGGACGCCCAGGGCGGCGCGTTCGCGTTCCACCTTGGCCTCGGCGCCGGCAATCTGGGCATCTCGTTTGGCGCGGTTGGGCACCTCCTGCATCAGCGCCAGGCGCTGCATGGTCATGGATTCGCGCGTGAGGCTGAAGCGGTCCATGCCGCTGACGGGAAAGTTCTCGATCCCGACCGAGAGCTTGGGATCCGGCAGAGTTCCCGCCGACTTCTGGGTACTGCTGGCTGCGTCAATCTGCAGCCGCTGGGCCGTGATACGAGGGCTGTGCTGCTCCGCCAGATCCAAGGCTTCGGCAAACCCCAGGGCGTGGGCCTGGTTGCCTGCAAGGCCGATGCCGGCCAGTAGGAATCCGAGAGCGCAAAGGCGCAGATGGTTGAGGTTGCGCACACGGATGCGCGGCGAGAGAGGATGAATGCGCAGTTGCGCAGGCAGGCGCTCGCAGGGAGCGCCGAAGGAGATGTTGGGCATGATGGTCCTCGAAATGAAGGGGCACGAAGTCAGACCTGCGCGCACGCTGCAAGGCAGCGCACACGCCGTGCACGTTCAATTCCGAAAGACCTGATGGGTTAAGTAGATGGGGGGAGAGCCCGCTCGACTGTCCAGCTCTGCGTAGACAGCCCGAGGGTCAATATGGCGTTCTGAGTCCAGGATCACGGGCAGCACATAAGCAACCCAGATGGCGTGAGCCGCGAGCGCCTGCAGATCGAGACCTTGTAGCGAGGGGGAGGACAAGCTGTCGCCATCACAATGGGCTCGACACAGCTGAGGATCTTGCTCATCCATGGTTCCCGCCATAGCGTGGCAATCGGGCATGGAGGGCATGCCGACTGAGTCTTCCATGGCCATGCCCGCTTTTTGCATCGATGCCGCATGGGCTGCGGAGTCCAGCTTGGGACAGGCATAGGCCGCCAACGCGAACTGCATCAGAAGCAACGCCGCGACCAGGAAGCTGGTTATCCAGCGTCCTTGGCGCGATACGGTGCTTCTGGCGAAGATCATGGTGCGAATGGTATCCCCAGCGGCGGCCACAGACTTAACCTAGATCAAATCCGAGCCTGCCGAGCCAACTCAGCCCTTGCGAAGCCGCAGGGCGTTGGCGATCACGGACGCCGAACTCAGGCTCATCGCCAAGGCCGCGATCATCGGCGACAGCAGCCAGCCGGTGAAGGGATACAGCAGCCCTGCGGCAATCGGTATGCCCAGCGCGTTGTAGAGGAAGGCGAACATCAGGTTCTGCTTCATGTTGCCCACCGTTGCGTCCGACAGCTCCCGCGCTGTGGAAATCCCCCGCAGATCGCCCTTGACCAGGGTAACCTGGGCGCTGTTCATCGCCACATCGGTTCCGGTACCCATCGCGATCCCCACGTCTGCCTTGGCAAGGGCGGGCGCGTCGTTGATCCCGTCCCCAGCCATGGCAACAACACGGCCTTCGTCCTGCAACCGCGACACCAGCGCCAGCTTGTCCGCAGGCTTGACCTCCCCATGGACCTCATCAATCCCCAGCTTTGCACCTACCGCCTTGGCGGTGGTCAKGCCGTCGCCCGTGGCCATGACGATGCGCAGTCCCGCCGCGTGCAACGTTGCCAAGGCTTCCGGCGTGCTGGCCTTGATGGCGTCCGAAACTGCCAGCAGCCCTTGAAGCTGGCCATCAGCTGCCAGGTACATCACGCTCGCCCCTGTGGCGCGCAAGGCCTCTGCCTGCGCAAGCAGCGGGTTCGCTGAAACCCCGACCTGCTCCATGAGGACTGTGTTGCCCAGGGCGAGCTGGCGCCCGGCGACCCGTCCGCGTACGCCGATGCCAGACCCGGACTCGAAGTCCTCGGGCTTGTCCAGGGCCAGCCCCTTGGCGCGGGCCGCCTGGACAATGGCATCGGCCAGCGGATGCTCGCTGCCTTGGTCCAGACTGGCCGCCAGGCGCAGCACTTCGTCCTCGGACAGACCGGGCATGGCCACCACACGTTCGAAGGAGGGCTTGCCTTCGGTGAGCGTACCGGTTTTGTCCACGATCAGCGTATCCACCTTGCGCAGGTTCTCGATGGCTGCTGCGTCCCTGAACAGAACCCCGCTGGTCGCCCCCCGGCCGGTAGCCACCATGATCGACATGGGTGTTGCCAGGCCCAACGCACAAGGGCACGCGATGATCAGCACCGCAACTGCATTGACCAGGCCGTAGACCCAGCGTGGCTCCGGTCCGAACAGGCCCCACGCGAAGAGTGTGAGCAACGCGATACCCACCACAGCCATCACGAAGTAGCCCGCCACCTGGTCCGCCATGCGCTGCATGGGGGCCCGTGAGCGCTGTGCTTGCGCAACCATCTGAACGATCTGCGACAGCATGGTGGCCGAACCCACCCGCTCGGACCGGATCACCAGAGCGCCGTTGGTATTGAGGGTGGCACCGATGACGGCATCGCCAGGCCCCTTGACGATGGGCACCGGCTCGCCAGTGAGCATGGCTTCGTCCACCGCGCTGCTCCCCTCGACCACTAGGCCATCCACCGGCACCTTCTCGCCAGGCCGCACGCGCAGGAGGTCGCCCACATGGACGTGGGACAACGGGACATCGCTCTCCTGGCCGCTGGCATCGATGCGCCGCGCAGTCTTGGGCGCCAGGCCCAGCAGCGATTTGATGGCGGCTGAGGTCTGGGAGCGTGCTTTCAGCTCCAGCATCTGGCCTAGCAGCGTGAGCGAGATGATGACGGCTGCTGCTTCGAAGTACACCGCCACGCGGCCCATGGCCTGGAACGAGGCAGGAAACACCCCGGGCGCAACGGTGGCGACCACGCTGTAGACAAATGCGGCGCCCGTGCCCAGGCCGATCAACGTCCACATGTTGGGACTGCGGTTCGCAATGGACTGGGCACCACGCACAAAAAAGGGCCAGCCAGCCCACAGCACGATGGGGACTGTCAGCACGAGCTCAATCCAGCTCTGGGTGCCCATCTCGAACCACTGCAGCCGGTGTCCCACCATGGCCAGGATGGTGACTACTACGGTAAGTGGCAGCGTCCACCAGAAGCGATGCCGGAAATCCACAAGTTCGGCGTTTTCTCCCTCATCCAGCGTGGGCAGCATGGGCTCCAGTGTCATGCCGCACTTGGGGCAATTTCCAGGATGGTCCTGTTGCACCTCAGGGTGCATGGGGCAGGTATAGGTTGTGCCCGGTTGCGCCGCTTCGGGCTCAGGCTGAGGCGCGCGCTCGCTGATGGGAGTCGAGAGAAACTTTTGCGGCGCTTCCATGAAGCGTGCTTTGCATTTGGCGCTGCAAAAGTAGTAAGGACGCCCTTCGTGCTCTGTCGAGTGATGCGATTGTTCCGTCACATCCATACCGCAGACAGGATCCTTTAGTCCCGTCGTGGGCAACGACACATGCGTGTGATGCCCTTCATGATGCTGGTGGTCATGATGGACGTGTTCGTGCGGTTGCGCATTCGACATGGATAGCCTCCCTGGGTGTTTTGGCCGTGCAAGATTACTTCTTGCTCGAATCGACGTTGTGGGAGCCGTGCCCCCCGTGTCCGTGGAAAAGGTGCATCAGGGGGC
>NZ_JBGFFF010000069.1:0-25189 GCF_056175785.1 Acidovorax sp. LjRoot204 | reverse complement strand
GTGCAAGCCCGGCTCGATCAAGCCCCACACCCACTTCACGGCTGAGGTGTATGTGTTGAGCAAGGACGAAGGCGGTCGCCACACTCCTTTCTTCAACAACTACCGTCCCCAGTTCTACTTCCGCACGACCGACGTGACTGGCGCCATCGAGCTGCCAGCCGACAAGGAAATGGTCATGCCTGGTGACAACGTGTCGATCACTGTGAAGCTGATCAACCCCATCGCCATGGAAGAAGGTCTGCGCTTCGCTATCCGCGAAGGCGGCCGTACCGTGGGCGCTGGCGTCGTGGCCAAGATCATTGCTTAATTCATAAGCAGAAAAGGAACTTGCCATGTCCAAGCAAAAAATCCGCATCCGCCTGAAGGCGTTTGACTACAAGCTGATCGACCAGTCCGCTGCCGAGATCGTTGACACCGCCAAGCGCACCGGCGCTATCGTCAAGGGTCCCGTGCCCCTGCCGACGCGCATGAAGCGTTTCGACATCCTGCGCTCGCCGCACGTCAACAAGACCAGCCGCGACCAGCTCGAAATCCGCACGCACCAGCGTCTGATGGACATCGTGGACCCTACGGACAAGACCGTGGACGCCCTGATGAAGCTCGACCTGCCAGCTGGCGTGGACGTCGAAATCAAGCTGCAGTGATGTAGCAGTAGCTGCTGTGGGACGGGTTCGCCCGTCTTGCAGCGACTGAAATAACGCGAACTTGCTTGAAAAAGCAGTTCGCGTTATACTTTAGGGCTTCGCTCGATTTGCGCCTGTTAAATGGTGTGCATCAGCGGAGTTTTATTAACCTTCTTTCATGCACGCAAGCGAGAGTTTGCGGAAACGCCGTAGCCAATTGAAGTTGCGGCGGTGAGAGTTTTGGAGAAAACCAATGAGTCTGAGCAACTCCCTCGGGTTGCTGGGTCGCAAAGTGGGCATGATGCGTCTGTTCACCGATGATGGGGACGCAGTGCCTGTCACGGTGGTGGATGTGTCCAACAACCGCGTTACCCAGGTCAAAACCCAAGAGAACGATGGCTACGTGGCCCTGCAGGTCACGTTCGGTTCGCGCAAAGCATCGCGCGTGACCAAGCCAGAAGCCGGCCACCTTGCCAAGGCAGGTGTGGAAGCCGGTGAAATCATCCAGGAATTCCGCGTGACCGCAGAAACCGCTGGCAAGTACGCCGCGGGTGCTACGGTTCCTGCCACCGATGTGTTTGCCGTGGGCCAAAAGGTCGACGTGCAAGGCACGTCCATCGGTAAGGGCTACGCCGGTACCATCAAGCGTCACAACATGAGCTCGCAGCGCGCGTCGCACGGTAACAGCCGTTCGCACAACGTGCCTGGCTCGATCGGTATGGCACAAGACCCAGGTCGCGTGTTCCCCGGCAAGCGCATGACGGGCCACCTCGGCGATGTCACCAAGACCACGCAAAACCTCGATGTCATCCGCATCGATGAAGCGCGTCAACTGCTCTTGATCAAGGGCGCTATTCCGGGCTCCAAGGGTGGGTTCGTGACGGTGCGTCCAGCGATCAAGGCCAAAGCCTCCAAAGGAGCGAACTAATGCAGCTCGAACTCCTGAATGACCAAGGCCAAGGCGCATCCAAGCTGGATGTTCCTGAAACCGTGTTCGGTCGTGAATACAACGAAGATCTGGTGCACCAGATCGTGGTGGCCTATCAGGCCAACGCACGCCAAGGCACTCGCGCCCAGAAGGACCGCGAGCAAGTCCGTCACTCGACCAAGAAGCCTTTCAAGCAAAAGGGTACGGGTAACGCACGTGCAGGTATGACTTCCTCGCCTCTGTGGCGTGGGGGTGGTCGGATTTTCCCGAACATGCCTGACGAAAATTTCACGCAGAAGATCAACAAGAAGATGTACCGCGCCGGTATGTCTGCCATCTTGTCGCAGCTGGCCCGCGAAGGCCGTCTGGCTGTGGTCGATTCGCTGAAGCTTGATTCCCCCAAGACCAAGGTCCTGGCTGACAAGTTCAAGGCGATGAACCTGCAATCGGTGATGGTGATTGCCGACGAAGTGGACGAAAACCTGTACCTGGCCTCGCGCAATCTGGTGAACGTGCTCGTCGTTGAGCCCCGTTACGCCGATCCCGTGTCGCTGGTGCGTTTCAAGAAAGTGCTCGTCACCAAGGGTGCAATCGACAAACTCAAGGAGATGTTCGCATGAGCACACTCAAGTTTGACGAAGGTCGTCTGATGCAAGTGCTGGTCGCTCCCATCGTGTCCGAAAAGGCCACCATGGTTGCCGAGAAGTCCAATGCAGTGACGTTCAAGGTGCTGCAGAACGCTACCAAGCCCGAAATCAAGGCCGCTGTGGAATTGATGTTCAAGGTGGAAGTCAAGGGCGTTTCTGTGGTGAACACCAAAGGCAAGACCAAGCGTTTCGGCAAGACCGTGGGCCGCCGCGACAACGTTCGCAAGGCATACGTCACGCTGCAGCCAGGTCAAGAGCTGAACCTCTCCGGGGAGGCCGCGTAATCATGGCTGTCGTTAAGATGAAACCTACCTCGCCCGGCCAACGTGCCGTGGTGAAGGTCACGCGTGACCACCTGTACAAGGGTGAAGCGTACGCCCCCCTGCTGGAGCCACAATTCCAGAAGGCCGGTCGTAACAACAACGGTCACATCACCACCCGTCACAAGGGCGGTGGTCACAAGCACCACTACCGTGTGGTGGACTTCAAGCGCAACAAGGACGGCATTCCGGCCAAGGTTGAGCGCATTGAGTACGACCCCAACCGTACGGCCCACATCGCTCTGGTGTGCTATGCCGACGGCGAACGTCGCTACATCATCGCTCCCCGCAACCTGGAAGTGGGCGCAACCCTGCTGTCCGGTTCGGAAGCACCGATCCGCGCTGGCAACACGCTGCCTATCCGCAACATCCCCGTGGGTTCGACCATCCACTGCATCGAGCTCAAGCCCGGTGCCGGTGCTCAGATCGCCCGTTCGGCAGGTGCTTCGGCAACGCTGCTGGCCCGCGAAGGCGTTTACGCTCAAGTGCGTATGCGCTCCGGCGAAGTGCGCAAGATCCACATCGAATGCCGCGCCACCATTGGTGAAGTGGCCAACGAAGAGCACAGCCTGCGCCAACTGGGCAAGGCCGGTGTGAAGCGCTGGATGGGTATTCGTCCTACGGTTCGCGGCGTGGCCATGAACCCTGTGGATCACCCTCACGGTGGTGGCGAAGGCCGCACCGGCGAAGGCCGCCATGCAGTCGATCCTTGGGGCAATCTGACCAAGGGTTATCGCACCCGTAACAACAAGCGCACACAGATCATGATCGTGTCGCGTCGCAAGAAGTAAGGGGTAACAGATGACTCGCTCTCTCAAAAAGGGTCCATTTGTTGACCATCACTTGCTGGCCAAGGTCGAAAAGGCCGTCGCCACCAAGGACAAGAAACCAGTCAAGACCTGGTCGCGTCGCTCCATGGTTCTGCCCGAGTTCATCGGTCTGACCATCGCCGTGCACAACGGCAAGCAACACGTGCCGGTCTATGTCACCGACCAGATGGTGGGCCACAAGCTGGGCGAATTCGCCCTGACGCGCACCTTCAAGGGTCACCCCGCTGACAAAAAAGCGAAGAAGTAAGGAACGACCATGTCTGAAACACGTGCAGTCCTCCGGGGCGTCCGTCTGTCGGTCGACAAGGGCCGTCTGGTCGCCGACCTGATCCGCGGCAAGAAAGTGGACCAGGCTCTGAACATCCTGAACTTCACGCAGAAAAAAGCTGCGGGAATCGTCAAGAAGGTTCTGGAGTCGGCCATCGCCAACGCCGAACACAACGATGGCGCTGACATCGACGAACTGAAGGTCAAGACCATCTACGTCGAACAAGGCACCACGCTCAAGCGCTTCACCGCGCGCGCCAAAGGCCGCGGCAACCGCATCAGCAAGCCCACGTGCCATGTGTACGTGACGGTTGGCAACTAAAGGCTCGGGAAGACTATGGGACAGAAAATCCATCCTACCGGCTTCCGCCTTGCGGTCAGCCGCAACTGGTCCAGCCGTTGGTACGCCAGCAACCGCGATTTCGCGGGCATGCTGGCCGAAGACATCAAGGTGCGCGAGTACCTGAAGGCCAAGCTCAAGAACGCGGCTGTGTCGCGCATCCTGATCGAGCGTCCTGCCAAGAACGCCCGTATCACCATTTACTCGGCACGTCCTGGTGTGGTGATCGGCAAGAAGGGCGAAGACATCGAGAACCTGAAGAAGGAACTCGCGTCGCGTCTGGGCGTGCCCGTCGCAGTGAACATCGAAGAAGTGCGCAAGCCTGAAATCGATGCCAAGCTGATCGCCGACAGCATCACGCAACAGCTCGAAAAGCGCATCATGTTCCGCCGCGCCATGAAGCGCGCCATGCAGAACGCCATGCGTCTGGGTGCCCAGGGCATCAAGATCATGTCGTCCGGTCGTCTGAACGGTATCGAAATCGCTCGCTGCGAGTGGTACCGTGAAGGCCGCGTGCCACTTCACACGCTGCGTGCGGACATCGACTACGGTACCTCTGAAGCCAAGACCACCTACGGTGTGATCGGCGTCAAGGTCTGGGTCTACAAGGGTGACACGCTGGGCCGCAATGACCTGCCCGCCGTGGAAACGCCTCGTCCAGACGAAGAGCGCCGCCCACGCGGCCCACGCCGTGATGGCCGCCCAGGTGGCGATCGTCCAGGCGCAGGCCGTGGCCCACGTCGTCCTGTCGGTGGCAACGCCGCTCCGGCCGACGGCAGCGACAAGCCAGCGGAAGCTGGTGGCGCTGATAACACCGCCGTTAAGCGCGTACGCAAAGTCGCCGCGCCCGCTACAGCAGCGGACGGTAAAGGAGAATAAAGATGCTGCAACCTGCTCGCCGTAAATACCGCAAGGAGCAAAAGGGCCGTAACACTGGTGTCGCAACACGGGGTGCCTCCGTTGCGTTCGGTGATTTCGGTCTGAAGTGCACCGATCGTGGCCGTCTGACGGCCCGCCAGATCGAAGCTGCACGCCGTGCGATTTCCCGTCACGTCAAGCGTGGCGGCCGTATCTGGATCCGCGTGTTCCCGGACAAGCCAATCTCTACCAAGCCCGCAGAAGTGCGTATGGGTAACGGTAAGGGCAACCCCGAGTACTACGTGGCCGAAATCCAGCCCGGCAAGATCGTGTTCGAGATCGTCGGCGTGCCCGAAGAACTGGCCCGCGAAGCCTTCCGCCTGGCTGCTGCCAAGCTGCCGCTGCGCACCACGTTCGTCAGCCGTCACCTTGGCGCGTAATTCAGGAGACCATGAAAATGACCAAAGCTACTGAACTGCGCCAAAAAGACGTTGCCGGCATCGAAGCCGAAATCAAGGCACTGCAAAAGGCCCATTTCGGCCTGCGCATGCAAAAGGCTACGCAGCAACTGGGTAACACCAACACGCTGCGCACCACTCGCCGTGATATCGCACGTGCCAAGACCATTCTTGCTGAAAAGCAAGCCGCCAAGTAAGGAGCCCATATGACGGAACCTAAAAAATCCCTCAAGCGCACCTTGATTGGCAAGGTGGTCAGCGACAAGCGTCAAAAGACTGTGACCGTGCTGGTCGAGCGCCGTGTGAAGCACGAGCTCTACGGCAAGATCGTTGCGAAGTCGAGCAAGTACCACGCCCATGATGAAAATGGCGAGTACAAGCTGGGCGACGTGATCGAAATCACCGAGAGCCGCCCGCTCTCCAAGACCAAGAACTGGGTGGCTACCCGCTTGGTGCAAAAGGCCGGCCTGCTGTAAGCAGCTGTCCATGCCCGCTCCGGGGGCGCAAGCCCCTGGGCAGCAAGGCCCTTCAAAACGACCCACAATGTGGGTCGTTTTGCTTTGTGGGCCTCCTTTTTGATGCGAACGGTTCACACCGTGCCCAGGAGGAGCTTTGCATGGCACTGCGTTCTCGGGTTCCAACACCCCATCCCAACATCCCTAGGAGAAAACAATGATCAAAGTCGGTGACACCTTGCCCGCAGCCACGCTGATGGAATATTCCGAAGTCGAGGGCGAAGGCTGCAGCATCGGCCCGAATCCCGTGGCGGTGGACAAGGCTACGGCGGGCAAGACGATTGCCCTGTTTGCATTGCCCGGTGCCTTTACACCCACCTGCTCGGCCAAGCATGTTCCTGGCTATGTGGAGAAGGCCGCCGAGTTCAAGGCGGCCGGCGTGGATGAAATCTGGTGCGTGAGCGTGAACGACGCGTTCGTAATGGGCGCTTGGGCGCGCGACCAGAAGACCGACGGCAAGGTGCGCATGCTGGGCGACGGCAGCGCCGCCTTCGCGCAAGCCACGGGCCTCACCCTGGACCTGACCTCCAAGGGCATGGGCCTGCGCAGCAACCGCTATTCGATGCTGGTGCGCGATGGCAAGGTGGTGACGCTCAACGTCGAAGCGCCGGGCAAGTTTGAAGTGAGCGACGCTGACACCCTGCTGGCCCAGGCCAAGGCGGCGTGAGACCCTGTCGAATGCTATTGAAATAATAGCTGCAAGCGCATGTACACCATGCGCTTGCGCCTCAAATGGTCAAAAAATATCGACCTTGAGGTAGTGTGCCCCGGGTATGGGGTTGTGGTAGTAGGGCGGGATTTCTTCGAAGCCCAGGTCGGTGTATAGCGCGCGGGCCGACTCCATATCGTCCAGGGTGTCGAGCAAAACACACGCGTAACCTGCTTGCCGCGCCCGGTCCAGCATGGCTTCGGCCAGCTCGCGACCCAGGCCAAAGCCGCGAAACGCCTTGCGCACATACAGCCGCTTCATTTCGCTGGCGTTGGGGTAGTCGGCGTTATCCAGCGGGCGCAGGGCGCAACAGCCTGCCAAGGCGCCTTCCACTTCGGCGACCAGCAGGGCGCCACGAGGTTCGGCGTAGTCGCCCGGCAGCTGCGCCAGTTCGGACTCAAAGTCCTGAAAGCACAAATCAACGCCCAGCGTGCTGGCGTACTCGCGAAAGATGTCTCTGACCGCATCCCACTCGGCGGGCGAAGAGGGGGTTCTCAGGGAGATGGAGGGCTTGTCCAAAGCGCAAGGCGTGCAAACGAAGGAGCCGCCAGTGTAGCGACTTCGTTCAGAACGCCGGTGCCGCCAGGGACGACACCCACCAGGCCACGCCAGCGCTCAGTGCCAGCACCACCAAGGCGACGATACGGCTCAGGGCATCATCCCGCGAGGGTGCTGCCGCCTCGGGCAGCGTCTTGTCGCCGTCCAGCATGGGGCGAATGAGCTGCTGCTTGCGCACGCGCACATAAAAGATGATGGCCAGCACGTGCAGCGCCACCAGCCCCAGCACCAGGAACTGCCCGATGTCCTTGTGGTAGTTCGTGGCCAGCCCCACGACGGCGTTCGAGACATATTGGGTCAACGGTCCGGCAAAGGCGATCTCGTCGTCGCTCAGCAAACCCGTGCCCACCTGGGCTGCCAGCACGGCCAGCAGCACGAACACCGACAACGCGCCCAGCGGGCTGTGTCCGATGCCGTCCTCCGGGTGTGGCGTGCCACGCAGGTACCGCAGCAGCCGCGCTGGCGAGTACAGGAACGCCGAAAAGCGCGACCAGCGGCCGCCCACCAATCCCCAGACCAGCCGGAACACCAGCAGCGCCAGCACCGTGTAGCCCAGGCGGAAATGCCAGACCATTGCATTGCCTCCCACATTGGCGGTGATGACCAGCGCCACGATGCAGACCGCCAGGGCCCAATGAAAAATGCGGGTTGGAAGGTCCCAGATGCGTACGGTGTGCTGCGTCATGGTGGTCAAAGGCGGTGCGCCGAAGTGAGGGATGGATGAGGAAGCATGCGGCATTGTGCGGCAGGGCGGCCGGACCTGTAACCTCCCAGCCACAGCACAAACGCGCCCAAACCGGCATACTGCGCAGGCTTGGAAGGCACCATTCTGTTCCACCCACGAAAAAGGAAGTTCCGATGAAAGCATTTGCTGCGTTGACCCTGGCGGCTGCGGCCCTGACCCTGTCCGCCCCCGCCTCCGCCCAATTTGCCAAAGCCGAAGATGCCATCAAATACCGCCAGAGTGCGCTGTTTGTGATGGGCCAGCACTTCGGCCGCCTCGGCGCCATGGCCAACGGCCGCGCGCCGTTCGATGCCAAGGTGGCGCAGGAGAATGCCGACATCGTGGCCCAGATGGCCAAGCTGCCATGGGCAGGTTTTGGTCCCGGCACCGACAAGGGCGCGCCCACCAAGGCACTGCCAGAAATCTGGACCGAGCAGGCCAAGTTCAAGGACCATGCCGAGAAGCTGGAAGCCGAGACCGTGAAACTCGCCGCTGCGGCCAAGACCGGCAACCTGGACAACCTGAAAACCGCCTTTGGTGCCACTGCAGGCACTTGCAAGGCCTGCCACGACAACTTCCGCGCGAAGTGACGCAATCACTGGAGGATCATGTTGCTATGTTTTGCATAGCGATCAAGGCATGATCCACTAGCGCAAAAGGCCAATTTCTATCGAAGTTGGCCTTTTTTGCCCTGAACGAGCTGGGGTGCATGCGGGAGCGTTGTGTCCGCCCCGCTGCTCAGGTTTCTGCCAGCAGCTTCTCGATCAACTGGTGCAGCTCCGGGAAATTGGGGGCGCCTACATAGGTCTTCACGATCTCGCCCCGCTTGTTCACGATGAAGGTGGAGGGCGTCAGGCGCACATCGCCCCAGGCCTTGGCCACGTTGCCGGTGTTGTCGATGGCCACCTGGAAGGGCAGCTTGCGTGTCTCGGCAAAGTTCACCACGTAGCTGGGAGGGTCGTAGCTCATGGCCACGGCCAGGGTGTCAAAACCCTTGCTGTTGTACTTGTTGTAGGTCGCGATGATCTCGGGCATTTCGGCCACGCAGGTGGTGCAGCTCGTGGCCCAGAAGTTGACCAGGGTGACCTTGCCTTTCAGGTCGGCGGTGGATTTGCTGGAGCCATCCAGCAGCACGAAGGTCGATGCAGGCGCTTCGGCGCGGCCTGTGTCCAGGTACACATAGGCGCCCACAGCGGCAAACGCTGCCACCGCCACACCTGCTGCCCAATGCTTGATCGCCATGACTTCACCACCCATCCCAAAAGAAACACGGGGCCTGTGCCCCACCCCACATTGTGCCGGAGTGGCCCGCTCGCCGCGCGAGCGGCGCTCGCCACACCAAGGCTGGACTCGACTTTCCCGCAAAAGTTCGCTGCAGAACGCAGGGCAGAGCCGACATCGGGGACTCTGCCGATAATGCCCCGATGAAATGGACATTGACCGGGGCCGCCGCCCTGCTGATTGCGGGTTGCAGCCCCGCACTGAATTGGCGCACCGTGCCGCTGCCCGAAGCGGACCTGACCATCACCCTGCCGTGCAAGCCCGACCAGGCCACCCGCACGGTGGAGCTGGCCGGTGCGCCGGTGGAGCTGTCCATGGTGGGCTGTGACGCCGATGGCGCCACCTTTGCCGTGTCCCATGCCGCGTTGGCCGACCCTGCCCAGGTGGGCGCAGCGCTCACCCACTGGCGGGCTGCCATGCTGGCGCGCCTGGGGGCAGGGGCCGAAGCGGGCGCCAAAGACGTACCCTACGCGCCGCGCGGCACCTTGCCCCTGCCGCAGTCGGTGCGTACCGTGGCACAGGGGCAGCGTCCCGATGGCAGCGCGGTGGTCGCGCAGGCCGTGTGGTTTGCACGCGCGGCAGGGCCGCAGGTGCGGCTGTACCACGCCGTCGTCTACACCGCCAAGCCCCGGCCGGAGGTGGCCGACCAGTTCTTCGCTGGCCTGGCGCTGCCATGAGCGGCGGCGTGTTGCCACGGCGGGCGGCCGTCATCGTCTTTCTGGCGTTTGCCTTCGCCTACTTTCTGTCGGCGCTGGTGCGTGCTGTCACGGCCACCCTGGCGCCCACGCTGGCCCAGGAGTTCTCGCTGCAGGCGCGGGACCTGGGGCTGCTGGCGGGCGGGTACTTTCTGGGTTTCTCGGCCACGCAGCTGCCGTTGGGTACCTGGCTGGACCGCCACGGCCCCAAGAAGGTCGCACTGGGCTTCCTGGGCGTGGCCGTGGTGGGCAGCCTGGTGTTTTCGGCGGCCACGGGGTTTTCGGGTCTGCTCGCCGGTCGGGTGTTGTGCGGCGCGGGCGTCAGCGCCTGCCTGATGGCGCCGCTCACTGGCTACCGCCGGTGGCTGGAGCCGGTGGCGCAGATGCGGGCGAACTCGTGGATGTTGATGACGGGCTCGCTGGGCATGGTGGCCTCCACGCTGCCGGTGCAATGGGCCTTGCCGCTGGTGGGCTGGCGCCCGCTGTTCTGGGGGCTGGCGGTATTGATCGCGTTGTCGATGGTGGTGATTGCTTTGTGGGTGCCAGGCTGGGGTTTGGCGGGGCAGTCCAAGGCAGCGTCCAACGCCGCAGAGGCCGTGCCCCAGGGCTATGGCGTGGTGTGGCGGCACCCTTATTTCCAGCGCCTCGCGCCGCTGGGGTTCTTCTGCTACGGCGGCATGGTGGCCATGCAGACGTTGTGGGCCGGGCCGTGGATGCAGCGCGTGGCGGGCTACACCGCCCTGGAGTCGGCGACGGGCCTGTTCTGGATCAACGTGTCCATGTTGTGCACCTTCTGGACCTGGGGCATGGTCAACCCCTGGCTGCTGCGCAAGGGGTTTGGTGCCGACCGGCTGATGGCCATGGGCCTTCCGCTGTGCTCGGTGGTGCTGCTGGGCATCATCCTGGCGGGGCCCCAGGCCGGGGGTGGCGCCTGGGCGTTGTTCTGCGTGTCGTGCACCTTCGTGTCGCTGTCGCAGCCCGCCGTGGCCATGGCGTTTCCGCAGGCGCTGGCAGGGCGGGCGCTGTCGGCCTACAACCTCGTGATTTTTGTGGGCGTGTTTGTGGTGCAGTGGGGCATCGGGCTGGCGGTGGACGCCTTTGCAGCCGCGGGGCTGGCCACCGTGCCGGCGTTCCAGGCGGCCATGGCGGTGTACCTGGCATGCAACGTCAGCGCCTACGCATGGTTCCTGCTTCGGGGGCGGCGCCATAATGTGCTGACAACCCCCACACCATGAACACTTGCGCAACCATCGATGCAACCACCGGCGGCCTCTTCATGACCTGCCCTTCGTTGATACCCGCGTGGCGTAAGTCGTGACCATGAGCCCCACCAGCATCCTCATCATTGCCCACGCCCCACTGGCCCATGCGCTGCGCGAATGTGCGCTGCACGTGTTTGCCGACTGCGGCAGCAGCGTGGCTGCGCTCGACGTGCAGCCCAACCAGCCCCCCGAAGAATCGCTGGCCCAGGCGCGCATCATGCTGGACCAGCTGGGCACCGACACCACCCTGGTGCTGACCGATGTGTTCGGCGCCACGCCCTGCAACGTGGCGCAGCGCCTGGTAGACGGCGTGCGCTCGCGCCTGGTGACGGGTGTCAATCTGCCCATGCTGCTGCGCGCCGTGAGTTACCGGGCTGAGCCGCTCGATTCCGTGGTGACCCGCGCCGTGGTGGGTGGTACCCAAGGGGTGATGCAGGTGGCCATTTCCGCGCCGCAGAACCAGAACCGCCGTAACCGACATGATCAAGACCCGTACGACCATCAGCAATAAATTGGGCCTGCACGCCCGCGCATCGGCCAAGCTCACCAAGCTGGCCGGCAGCTTTCCGTGTGACGTTTTCATGAGCAAGGGGGAGCGCCGCATCAACGCCAAGAGCATCATGGGCGTGATGATGCTGGCCGCCGGGCTGGGCTCTGAAGTGGAGCTGGAAACCAACGGCGACCGCGAACAGGAGGCCATGGACGCCCTGCTGGCACTCATTGCCGACAAATTTGGCGAAGGTGAATAAGCCTGCCCACCTCGCCCGTGTCCTGACCCCGTCGAACCTTTGATCACACCACCATGACCTTCTCCGTCCACGGCCTCGCAGTTGCACGCGGCATTGCCATTGGCCGGGCCGTGCTGGTGGCGTCCAGCCGGGTGGATGTGGCGCACTACTTTGTCGAGCCCTTACAGGTCGAGGGCGAGATCGAACGCGTGCGCCAGGGCCGCAACGCCGTGGTCGAGGAGCTGCAGCGCCTGCAGACCGACATGCCCGCCGACGCGCCGCACGAGCTGACCGCGTTGCTGGATGTGCACCTGATGCTGCTGCAGGACGAAGCCCTCACGGGCGGCGTCAAACACTGGATCACCGAGCGCCTGTACAACGCCGAGTGGGCGCTCACCACCCAGCTTGAGGTGATTGCGCGCCAGTTCGACGAGATGGAGGACGAGTACTTGCGCGAGCGCAAGGCGGACCTGGAGCAGGTGGTTGAACGCATCCTGCGCTACATGAAAGGCGTGGCCAGCCCGGTGGCACCACCGGCCAGCAGCCCGCGTCGCAAGACACAGCAAGATTTGCTGCTGGACGACACGGTGGATGTGCCCCTGGTGCTGGTGGCGCACGACCTCTCGCCCGCCGACATGCTGCAGTTCAAGCAAAGCGTGTTCGCGGGCTTTGTGACGGACGTGGGCGGCAAGACCAGCCACACCGCCATCGTCGCGCGCAGCATGGATATTCCCGCCGTGGTGGGCGCGCGTGCCGCCAGCCAGCTGGTGCGTCAGGACGACTGGGTCATCATCGATGGCGATGCGGGCGTGGTCATTGTCGATCCCTCGCCCATCATCCTGGCCGAATACGGATTTCGCCAGCGCCAGGTCGAACTGGAGCGCGAACGCCTGGCGCGCCTGCGCCACACGCCTGCCATCACCATCGACGGCCACAAGATCGAGCTGCTGGCCAACATCGAGCAGCCCGGTGACGCCGCCGCCGCCGTGCGCGCAGGCGCCGTGGGCGTGGGCCTGTTCCGCAGCGAATTTCTGTTCATGGGCAAAAGCGGCAACCTGCCCGGCGAGGACGAGCAGTACCGCGCCTACTGCGAGGCCATTGACGGCATGCAGGGGCTGCCCGTCACCATCCGCACCATCGACGTGGGCGCGGACAAGCCTCTGGACAACAAGGCCCACAAGGACAGCTACCTGAACCCGGCCCTGGGCCTGCGCGCCATCCGCTGGAGCCTGGCCGACCCGGCCATGTTCCGCACCCAGCTGCGCGCTGTGCTGCGTGCGGCGGCCCATGGCAAGGTCAACCTGCTGTTCCCCATGCTGGCGCACACGCACGAAATCCAGCAGACGCTCGCCCAGGTGGACCTCGCCCGGGGTGAGCTGGATGCACGTGGCGAGCCCTATGGTCCTGTACAGCTGGGCGCAATGATCGAGGTGCCCGCCGCGGCACTCATGGTGCGCACCTTCCTCAAGTACTTCGACTTTCTCTCGATCGGCACCAACGACCTGATCCAGTACACCCTGGCCATCGACCGCGCCGACGAGGCCGTGGCCCACCTGTACGACCCGCTGCACCCTGCCGTGCTGCGCTTGGTGGGCGACGTGATTGCCGAGGGGGAGCGCCAAGGCAAGAGCGTGTGTGTGTGCGGCGAAACGGCGGGCGATGTGACCATGACGCGGCTGCTGTTGGGCCTGGGGCTGCGCAGCTTCTCCATGCACCCCGCGCAGATCCTGGCTGTGAAGCAGGAGGTGCTGCGCGCTGACACGCGCAAGCTCGCCCCCTGGGCGCAGCAGGTGCTGGCGGGCGATGAACCTGCTGTGCTGCTGACTGCTTGACAGGCTGAGAAGCAGACCGCCTGAGGGGGGGGCGGGTTACTTCAAAATTGATAGCTGTCAGAGCATATTTTTCTGGCGCTTCCAGCCAATTTCGCTGAAATTACTGCGTCAGCGTGCCCGCATCCCCATCACAGCTGCGCTGATGATCATGGCCGTGGCCAGCGCAATGCTCCAGGTGAATGCACGGCCGCTCACCAGGATCAGCAACGCGGTGGACGCCAGTGGCGTGATGTAGCTCAGGATGCCGATGTGCCGGGCGTCCCCCAGCTTGAGCGCCTTGTCCCACATAAAAAACGACGCCCCCAGCGGCCCCAGGCCCAGCACCGCGAGCAGCCCCCAGTCGCGCGGCTGCAGTGCCGCCGCAGGCTCCAGCGCCACATGGCACAGCAGCGACAGCACGCCGGACACCAGCCCGAACAGGCCAATGGCCGTGGTCGGGAACGCTGCCACGCGCTTGGTCATGAGCGAATACGTGGCCCAGATGAAAGCCGCTGCCAGCGCGGGCAGGTAGCCCCAGGCCAGCGTGCCGCTCAACTCGCGCCCGCCGGCAATGGCAATGGCCGCGCCGCCAAAACCCAGCAGCGCCGCCAGCACATGCGGCAGGCGCAGCGCCACACCGGGCAGCACCACCGGCGAGAGCACCACGATGAACAGCGGCCACAGGTAGTTGACGAGGTTGGCCTCCACCGGCGGGGCATGGCGCAGCGCGATGAACAGCAGAAAGTGGTACGCAAACAGGCCGTACACGCCCAACGCCAGCGTGCGCAGCGGGATGCGCCACTGTGCAGGGTCACGCAGCACAAACGGCCAGGCCGGCACGCTGCCGATGATGAGCGCAACGCCTGTGAGCAGGAAGGGCGGAATGTGGGTGAGGGACACCCCCAGGGAAGCGAGAGAGGCCCACAGCGCAATGGCGCCCAGGGCATAGAGGTTGGCTTGCATGGCGCCGAGCTTACGCGCGCCCGCTGTAGTGAGTCATCGCGCAACACCGGTGAGTCGTCGCGCGCCAAGGTTTTGGGCTGGTTGCCAGCCGTAGTCGGCCGCTATGTGTGCTGCTCAGCCCGGCGCAATGCGGCAGTCAAAGCCGAGGGCGAGCGGTAGCCCGTGCGCAGCGCCACCTCGGCCACCGCCATGCCCGTGCTGCGCAGCACCCGGGCCTGCGCCAGGCGCAAGCCGCGCAGCCAGGCCATGGCGCCCATGCCCTGGTCGTCCCGGCATCGGGCAGAAAACTGGCTGGGGCTCAGATGCACCTGCGCCGCCAGGTCGGCCACGGTCAGTTCACGGTGCCATTGCTGCGCCGCCCATTGCTGCAGGGCGGGCCAGTTGATGGTGCGGCCGCGCGTAGGGCCGGGCGTGGAACAGTCGGAATGGGTGCTGTCGAGCCACGCCTCCAGCAAGAGCGCAGGGCCGTAGGTTTGTGCCAGCGGGCGGTCTTGTTGCAGTGCGCTCGCCAGATAGTGCGCCAGTGGCAGTGCACCGGCGGGTGGTTTGGTCGAGCGGCGTTGGCCGGTACAGCGCGCCCAGTCGGGGTGTGCGCTGTCGAGCACCAGGCACAGGCTGCCACGGGACGATTCAAAGTCGTGCCGATCTCCCGGGGCAATCACGCAGCCGCCGCCGGGTGCCACGCGCACGCCACGGCCCGCCACCTCCAGGTCCAGCGCTCCGGAGAGTCCCA
The DNA here is from genome assembly GCF_056175785.1 of Acidovorax sp. LjRoot204. Taxonomy (NCBI): domain Bacteria; kingdom Pseudomonadati; phylum Pseudomonadota; class Betaproteobacteria; order Burkholderiales; family Comamonadaceae; genus Acidovorax; species Acidovorax sp. LjRoot204. The sequence continues at coordinate 9,939 of NZ_JBGFFF010000069.1, read as the reverse complement.
GCAGAATCTGGAAATGGTCATGGCTGTGGCTGCCCGGTGATGCTCCGTAGCGGCGCAGGGAGAGCAGACCATTCGGGCCCATGGGTGACCTGCGACCGGGCCGGGTGGACAGGGCTTACACGCCAGCGGCGTGCGCCTGTTGGTCCGCGTGGTAGCTGGAGCGCACCATGGCGCCAACTGCCGCATGGCTGAAGCCCATCTTGTACGCCTCTTCCTCGAACATCTTGAAGGTGTCGGGGTGCACGTAGCGGCGCACGGGCAGATGGCTGTTGCTGGGTGCCAGGTACTGGCCGATGGTCAGCATGTCGATGTTGTGCGCGCGCATGTCACGCATGACCTGCAGGATCTCTTCGTCCGTCTCGCCCAGGCCGACCATAATCCCGCTCTTGGTGGGCACGTTGGGATGCAAGGCCTTGAACTTCTTGAGCAGGTTCAGGCTGAACTGGTAGTCCGAACCGGGGCGCGCTTCCTTGTACAGGCGGGGCGCAGTTTCCAGGTTGTGGTTCATCACGTCGGGCGGCGCGGCTTTCAGGATTTCGAGCGCGCGGTCATCACGGCCGCGGAAGTCGGGCACCAGGATCTCGATTTGGGTCTGGGGCGACAGCTCGCGGATGTTCTGGATGCATTCCACAAAGTGGCCGCTGCCGCCGTCGCGCAGGTCGTCGCGGTCCACGCTGGTAATCACCACGTATTTGAGCTTGAGTGCGGCAATGGTCTTGGCCAGGTTCAGCGGCTCATCCTTGTCGAGCGGGTCGGGGCGGCCATGGCCCACGTCGCAGAACGGGCAACGGCGCGTGCACTTGTCACCCATGATCATGAAGGTGGCCGTGCCTTTGCCAAAGCATTCACCGATGTTGGGGCACGAAGCTTCTTCGCACACCGTGTGCAGCTTGTGTTCGCGCAGTATTTCCTTGATTTCGTAGAAACGCGTGGTGGGGCTGCCCGCCTTCACGCGGATCCACTCTGGCTTCTTGAGCACTTCGCCCTGCTCCACCTTGATCGGAATGCGCGACAGCTTGGCCGCAGCCTTTTGCTTGGCCAGCGGGTTGTAGGCTTCGGTGGATTGCGCTTCGCGGACGACTTCAGGGGTGCTCATGGCTGTAGGCAGAGTTCAGGGCGCCAACCGGATGCTGAGCTGCTGGCCCAGCACCTGCGCGGCTTCTTCCCAGGTGGTGTGGACCCCGATTGTAGAAAGGTCCACCGTTTTCAATCCTGCGTAACCGCAAGGGTTGATGCGGCCGTAGGGCTCCAGGTCCATGTTCACGTTCAGCGCCACGCCGTGGTAGGTGCAGTGGCGGCTGACCTTGATGCCGAGCGCCGCGATCTTGCCCAGGCCTTCGAAGTCGGGCGTGGGCGCCTCCGAGCCCGCTCGTTTTTGGGGGCGTTGGGGCAGCATGGCGTGGCTGCGCGGGTCATCCAGGCGCACATAAATGCCGGGTGCGCCGGCAACCCGGTGGCCCGTGACGCCGAAGCGCGCCAGCGCACGGATCACGGACTCTTCGACGCGATAAACGTATTCCTTGACGAAATAGCCTGCGCGTTGCAGGTCGATCAGCGGGTACGCGACCACCTGGCCCGGTCCGTGGAAGGTGACCTGCCCACCCCGGTTGGTGGCGATGACGGGGATCTCGCCTGGGTCAAGCACATGATCGCTTTTGCCTGCAATGCCTTGGGTGTAAAGCGGCGGGTGCTCACAAATCCAAAGCGTATCCGGGTCAGAGGGCGTACGTGTGGTCGTGTAGTCCTGCATGGCCTGCACAGTGCTGGCGTAGTCCACACGGCCCAGCAGGCGGATGTCAATCGTCATGGCGCAACTTGAAGGGGGCGGCTACAGCACCACTTTCACCAGCGGATGCGATGACAGCGCACGGTACAGGTCGTCCAGCTGCTCGCGGCTGGTCGCCGTGATGGTGATGGTTACTCCGAGGTAATTGCCTGCGCGGCTGTCCCGCAGTTCAATGGTGGCGGCGTCGAAGGTGGGGTCAAACTGGCGGGCCAGTTCGGTCACCGCGTGCACGAACCCATCCACCTTGGCGCCCATGACCTTGATCGGGAACTTGGAGGGGTATTCGATCAGCGAGTCTTTGCGTGGATCTGTTGCCTGCGTATCGAGGCCGTTGGCGGGCGGCGGATTGGAGGATGTCATGGTGGATCGCGGTGGTAGGGATGCTGCAGTTTCAATAGCTAGGCATGCACTGTCATTGTGCGCCACGGGCTGATGAGGGTGTCTGAATTGTGTGTTTGGCGTGCGCCAGATCGGTGCATTGCGCGAGTTTTTTGGAGCGCAAAAGCCGTTGGCGCATCACCACAACAGAGCAGGCGCACACGAAGCCCACAGGCACGTTTGCGGGTTTTTGTCTGGTGCCATGGGTTTTTACTTATAATTAGAGGCTTTGTAAAAGTTGCGGTCTGTAACGCGGGCGTCATTCATCAATGAAAACAATCCCGCCAGAGACTGAAACTGAGGCTGAAGAATCTGACTTCAAGCCCCTGACGGCCCAAGAGGCGCAGCAGTGGCGCAGTCGCCATCCGCCCCTCTCGGTGTGGAAGGTGGTGGCAGGTCAGGCGCTGGTCGGAATGCTGGTGGCCCTGGTGGCCTGGGTTCTGACGGGCAGGGCGGTGGTGGGTTGGTCTGCAGCCTACGGTGCCCTGGCAGTGGTGGCTCCGGCTGCACTGTTTGCCCGCGGTGTGTTGCGCCACAAGGCGTCATCCAATCCGCGGGCTGCCATGGTGGGGTTCTTTGGGTGGGAAATCGCCAAGATCATGTTGACGGTGGCGCTGCTGGCGGCGGCACCTCGGCTGGTGCCGGGCTTGAGCTGGATTGCCTTGCTGATTGGCATGGTGGTCGCAATGAAAACGTACTGGGTGGCACTGTTGGTGCGGCCTGGTGTCCGAAAAACCGATTGATAGAGAGAAGAGTTGTCCGATGGCCGCAGAAGCGCACGCTCCGACTGCAAGTGAATACATCGTTCACCACCTGCAGCATCTTCAAAACGTCAACCAGACCAAGATCGTTGATTTCACTGTCATCAACTATGACTCGATCATCGTCGGTTTGGTTCTAGGGGCTCTCACCCTTTTGATTCTGTGGTCAGCTGCCCGTAAGGCAACCTCTGGTGTGCCTGGACGCTTCCAGGCAGCGGTCGAGATGCTGGTCGAGATGGTGGACAACCAGGCCAAGGCGAACATTCACAACGCTGAAAGCCGCAAGTTCATTGCGCCCCTGGGTCTGACGGTGTTCGTCTGGATCTTCTTGATGAACTTCATGGACATGCTGCCTGTGGACCTGCTGCCCGCCATCTGGGCGCAAATCTATGGCGCCGCCGGCCACGATCCTCACCACGCCTATCTGCGTGTCGTGCCCACGGCTGACCTGTCTACCACGCTGGGCCTCGCTTTTGCCATCCTGATCCTGCGCTTCTGGTACAGCGTCAAGATCAAGGGTGCTGGCGGCTGGGCACACGAACTGGTGTCGGCCCCTTTCGGCACCAGCAAGAATCCTATCTTCGCCCTGATCCTGGGCGTGGTGAATCTGCTCATGCAGATCATTGAATATGTCGCCAACACCGTGTCCCATGGCATGCGGTTGTTTGGCAACATGTACGCTGGCGAGCTGGTGTTCATGCTCATCGCCCTCATGGGTGGTGCTGCGGCCCTGTCGCTGTCGGGTGTGCTGCTGCCTGTGGGCCACGTCATCGCTGGCACCATCTGGACGCTGTTCCACATTTTGGTGATCTCGCTGCAAGCGTTCATTTTCATGATGCTGGCGCTGATCTACCTCGGTCAGGCGCACAACGCGCACTAAGTTTCCCTTTCGTTTTTTCTTTCCTTAACTTTTCTTTTTAACTCAGGAGTCATCATGGAAAACATTCTCGGTCTCGTCGCTCTGGCTTGTGGTCTGATCGTTGGTCTGGGCGCTATCGGCGCTTCCATCGGCATCGCCCTGATGGGTGGCAAGTTCCTCGAATCGTCGGCACGTCAGCCTGAACTGATCAACGAACTGCAAACCAAGATGTTCATCTTGGCTGGTCTGATCGACGCTGCGTTCCTGATCGGCGTGGCTATCGCTCTGCTGTTCGCTTTCGCCAACCCCTTCGTTTCCACGCTCTTGGCCAACCTGCCCAAGTAATTCCCGTTCAACGCCACTTTAGAAAGGTGTTGCCGTGAGTATCAATGCGACCCTGTTCGTTCAGGCCATCGTCTTCCTGATCCTCGTGTGGTTCACGATGAAATTCGTGTGGCCCCCGATCGCGAAGGCGCTGGATGAGCGAGCCCAGAAAATCGCCGATGGCCTCGCAGCTGCCGACCGTGCCAAATCCGAACTGACCGCTGCCAACCAGCGCGTCGAGAAGGAGCTGTCACAGGCGCGCAACGAGACGGCCTCGCGTCTTGCGGACGCCGACCGTCGTGCCCAGGCCATCATCGAAGAAGCCAAGGCCCGCGCCACAGAGGAAGGCAACAAGATTGTTGCTGCTGCCCGCGCTGAAGCCGAGCAGCAGACGGTCCAAGCCCGCGAAGCCCTGCGTGAGCAGGTGGCAGCGTTGGCCGTCAAGGGTGCCGAGCAGATTCTCCGCAAGGAAGTCAATGCTGGCGTCCATGCCGACCTGCTCAACCGCCTGAAGACCGAGCTGTAAGGGGACACACATGGCTGAACTCGCCACCATTGCCCGCCCTTACGCCGATGCCTTGTTCAAGGCTGCCACTGCGGGCGCGGGCGTCGATCTGGGCAGCACCGCTGCCTGGATGGACGAACTGGCGGCGATTGCCGCCAACCCCCAGCTGCGTCAGTTGGCGGACAACCCCAAGGTGACGGCAGACCAGGTGTTCGCTGTATTCACCGGGGTCGCCCGCTCGGCCCTGCCGGATATGGCCAAAAATTTCCTGCGCACAGTCATCGACAACGGACGCATTGATGCGCTCCCGGAAGTGGCTGCGCAGTTTCGTGCCCTCGTGAATCGTCGCAACGGATCTTCGGATGCCGTGGTGTACAGCGCATTTCCGATGGACAGTGCTGCACTGTCTGAGGTCAGCGCAGCGCTGGAAAAGCGCTTCGGCCGCAAGCTCAACCTCGCTGTGAAGCTGGATGAGTCCCTGATCGGTGGTATTCGCGTAGTGGTGGGTGACGAGGTGCTGGACACTTCGGTCAAGGCCCGTCTTGAACAAATGAAAGCGGCCCTCATCGCGTAATGCGCGGCGAGGACAGCGAACCAAAGAAAGAAGGAAAGAGTCATGCAACTCAATCCCGCAGAAATTTCTGAACTCATCAAGAGCCGCATCGAAGGTCTGGCCGCCAGCAGCGATATCCGCAACCAGGGTACCGTGGTGTCCGTGTCCGACGGTATCGTGCGCGTTCATGGCCTGTCGGACGTGATGCAGGGCGAAATGCTCGAGTTCCCCGCGACCAAGGACGGCCAGCCCTCCTACGGTCTGGCGCTGAACCTTGAGCGCGACTCCGTCGGCGCCGTGATTCTGGGCGAGTACGAGCATATCTCCGAAGGCGACACCGTGAAGTGCACGGGCCGTATTCTGGAAGTGCCCGTCGGTCCCGAACTGATCGGCCGCGTGGTGAATGCCCTGGGCCAGCCGATCGACGGCAAGGGTCCCATCAACGCCAAGCTCACCGACGTGATCGAAAAGGTTGCTCCTGGTGTGATCGCCCGTAAATCGGTGGACCAGCCTCTGCAGACCGGCCTGAAGTCCATCGACTCGATGGTGCCCGTGGGCCGTGGCCAGCGCGAGCTGATCATTGGTGACCGCCAGACCGGCAAGACGGCCGTCGCCATCGACGCCATCATTGCCCAGAAGGGTCAGGGCGTTACCTGTATCTACGTCGCTATTGGTCAGAAGGCTTCTTCGATCAAGAACGTGGTGCGCGCTCTGGAACAAGCCGGCGCCATGGAGTACACGATTGTGGTGGCCGCATCGGCTTCCGAATCGGCCGCCATGCAGTACGTGTCGGCCTACTCGGGCTGCACGATGGGCGAGTACTTCCGCGACCGCGGTGAAGACGCGCTGATCGTGTATGACGATCTGTCCAAGCAAGCCGTTGCCTACCGCCAAGTGTCCCTGCTGCTGCGCCGCCCACCAGGCCGTGAAGCCTATCCTGGCGACGTGTTCTATCTCCACAGCCGCCTGCTCGAACGCGCAGCCCGCGTGAACGCCGACTACGTCGAAGCCTTCACCAAGGGTGAAGTCAAGGGCAAGACCGGATCGTTGACAGCACTGCCCATCATTGAGACGCAAGCTGGCGACGTGTCCGCTTTCGTGCCTACCAACGTGATTTCGATCACCGACGGTCAGATCTTCCTGGAAACCAGCCTGTTCAACGCCGGTATCCGCCCCGCTATCAACGCCGGTATCTCGGTGTCGCGCGTCGGCGGTGCAGCCCAGACCAAGCTGGTGAAGAACCTGTCCGGTGGTATCCGTACCGACTTGGCCCAGTACCGTGAACTGGCTGCGTTTGCGCAGTTTGCCTCCGATCTGGACGAAGCCACCCGCAAGCAGCTGGACCGCGGTGCTCGCGTGACCGAACTGCTCAAGCAGGCACAGTACAGCCCGCTGCCCATCTCGCTGATGGCTTCCACGCTGTTCGCTGTGAACAAGGGCTTCATGGACGACATCGACGTCAAGAAGGTGCTCGACTTCGAACACGGCCTGCATCAGTTCCTGAAGACCAGCCACGCCGCTTTGCTGGCCAAGCTGGAGCAGGCCAAGGCCATGGACAAGGACGCAGAAGCCGAATTGACCGCAGCGATCGCCGCGTTCAAGAAGTCGTTCGCTTAAACCGGACGAGGAGCCATCATGGCAGCAGGCAAGGAAATACGCGGCAAGATCAAATCGGTGGAAAACACCAAGAAGATCACCAAAGCCATGGAAATGGTGGCCGCATCCAAAATGCGCAAGGCGCAGGACCGGATGCGGGCTGCCCGCCCATACAGCGAGAAGATCCGCAACATTGCAGCCAACCTCGGCAAGGCCAACCCAGAGTACGTGCATCCGTTCATGAAAGTGAACGATGCCAAGACCGCTGGCGTCATCGTCATCACCACAGACAAGGGTCTGTGTGGCGGCATGAACACCAACGTGTTGCGTGCCGTGACGACCAAGCTGCGTGAACTGCAAGGTGCTGGCGTCTCGACCGAAGCCGTGGCGATTGGCAACAAGGGCCTGGGTTTCCTGAACCGTGTGGGCGCCAAGGTGGTTTCGCACGTGACGGGTCTGGGCGACACCCCCCACCTGGACAAGCTGATTGGCCCGGTGAAGGTGCTGCTCGATGCATACGCAGAAGGCAAGATCAACGCGGTGTACCTGAGCTACACCAAGTTCATCAACACCATGAAGCAGGAATCGGTGGTGGAGCAGTTGCTCCCCCTGTCCTCCGAGCAGATGCAGGCTGAGAAGACGGAGCACGGCTGGGACTACATCTATGAGCCCGATGCGCAAAGCGTCATCGACGAGCTGCTGGTCCGTTATGTCGAGTCCCTGATCTATCAGGCGGTTGCGGAAAACATGGCGTCCGAGCAGTCGGCGCGCATGGTGGCCATGAAGGCTGCCACCGACAACGCCGGCAGCGTCATTGGCGAGTTGAAGCTGGTCTACAACAAGACGCGCCAGGCAGCGATCACGAAAGAACTTTCGGAAATCGTGGCTGGCGCCGCTGCTGTGTAAGCAGCTCAACAAACTACTTTATTGGAGCGAAAAATGGCTCAAGTGCAAGGCAAAATTGTTCAATGTATCGGCGCTGTGGTGGACGTGGAGTTCCCCCGCGACCAGATGCCCAAGATTTATGACGCCCTGAAGCTCGAAGGCTCGTCGCTGACGCTGGAAGTGCAACAGCAGCTGGGCGACGGTGTGGTGCGTACCATTGCCCTGGGTTCGTCCGACGGCCTGCGTCGCGGCATCATGGTGTCCAACACCGGCAACCCCATCACCGTGCCTGTGGGCAAGGCGACGCTGGGCCGCATCATGGACGTGCTGGGCACGCCCATCGACGAACGCGGTCCGGTCAGCCAGGACCTGACGGCCTCCATCCACCGCAAGGCCCCTGCGTACGACGAACTGTCGCCATCGCAAGAGCTGCTGGAAACCGGCATCAAGGTGATCGACCTGGTGTGCCCGTTCGCCAAGGGCGGCAAGGTGGGTCTGTTCGGCGGCGCCGGCGTGGGCAAGACCGTGAACATGATGGAACTCATCAACAACATCGCCAAGGCCCACAGTGGTCTGTCGGTGTTCGCTGGTGTGGGCGAGCGTACCCGTGAAGGGAACGACTTCTATCACGAAATGGCCGATTCCGGCGTGGTGAACCTCGAGAAGCTCGAAGACTCGAAGGTCGCCATGGTGTACGGCCAGATGAATGAGCCCCCAGGCAACCGTCTGCGCGTGGCCCTGACCGGCCTGACCATCGCGGAATCCTTCCGTGACGAAGGCCGTGACGTGCTGTTCTTCGTGGACAACATCTACCGCTACACGCTGGCCGGTACCGAAGTGTCCGCTCTGCTGGGCCGTATGCCTTCCGCCGTGGGCTACCAGCCTACGCTGGCCGAAGAAATGGGCCGCCTGCAAGAGCGTATTACGTCCACCAAGGTCGGTTCGATCACTTCCATCCAGGCCGTGTATGTGCCAGCGGATGACTTGACCGACCCATCGCCTGCCACGACGTTTGCTCACTTGGACTCCACCGTGGTGTTGTCGCGTGACATCGCTTCGCTGGGTATCTACCCCGCTGTGGATCCTCTGGACTCCACCAGCCGCCAGCTGGACCCGAACGTGGTGGGCGAAGACCACTACACCACGGCCCGCGCCGTGCAAGGTACGCTGCAACGCTACAAGGAACTGCGCGACATCATCGCCATCCTGGGCATGGACGAACTGGCTCCTGAAGACAAGCTGGCCGTGGCCCGCGCTCGCAAGATCCAGCGTTTCCTGTCGCAGCCTTTCCACGTGGCCGAAGTGTTCACGGGTTCGCCAGGCAAGTACGTTCCCCTGTCGGAAACCATCCGCGGTTTCAAGATGATCGTGAACGGCGAGTGCGACCACCTGCCAGAGCAAGCGTTCTACATGGTGGGCACCATTGACGAAGCCTTCGAAAAGGCCAAGAAGGTGGCCTGATGAGCCGTCGGCCGGGCAGCCCATGGCAGCGCGGCCTTCAGCAATCAAGCAACCCACCTTTTCCTAGGAGCAATGATGAACACCATCCACGTTGATGTGGTCAGTGCCGAAGAGTCCATCTTCTCCGGTGAAGCGCGTTTTGTCGCTCTGCCCGGCGAAGCTGGCGAACTGGGTATCTACCCCCGCCACACCCCGCTGATCACCCGCATCAAGCCGGGCTCGGTGCGCATCGAAATGGCTGACGGTGGCGAAGAGTTCGTTTTCGTGGCCGGTGGCATTCTGGAAGTGCAACCCAACTGCGTGACCGTGCTGTCCGACACCGCCATCCGTGGCAAGGACCTGGACGACGAGAAGGCCAACGCAGCCAAGTCTGCAGCCGAAGAAGCGCTCAAGAACGCCAAGAGCGACATCGATCTGGCCAAGGCCCAGTCCGAACTGGCTGTTATGGCAGCCCAGATTGCGGCACTGCGCAAGTTCCGCCAGAAGAAGTAAGCTTTTGCGAGCACCCCTGTGCGGCAAAAAAACCCGGCAATGCCGGGTTTTTTTATTTCTGCGCTGTGTGGATGCCCTCCAGCATTGGCCTTGCCATGATGCATATGCTCCCCCCAGCCGTGGATTGCCATGAGTTCCGTTTGATGTGGATGGTCGGTGACTTTTAGCGCTGCTCCGAAACGAAACGGCTGCCCGCCAGACTAAAAAAGGCCGGGGCCCCTCACAGGGCCCCGGCCTTTTGCATTGGCACTTTTCACAAAGCCCTCATGCGGTCCGCATGGGGCCTCTGGCAATTACATCGCGTTGCCGATTTCGCCAGAAGAGATCTGGCCGGTACGC
>NZ_JBGFFF010000068.1:0-25304 GCF_056175785.1 Acidovorax sp. LjRoot204 | reverse complement strand
GTGCCAGCTCTGCCGCCCATTGCCTCTCCATCATTTTGGGAAGGCGGTAAATAACTACATTCAGAAAACTGCCGAAAAGCAACCCAATCACGCCGCCGAAAACGGCGTCCCACCACGCGTCCAACACCATTACACGACCTGACCGAGCTTGAAGATGGGAAGGTACATAGAAACCACGATACCGCCGATGAGCGTACCCAGAAACACGATGATGATGGGCTCCATCAGGCTGGACAGGCCAGCCACCATGTCATCCACCTCAGCTTCATAGAAGTCGGCAGCCTTGCCAAGCATGTGGTCGATAGAGCCGGATTCTTCGCCAATCGCGCACATCTGCAGCACCATGGAGGGAAAAATATTGGCATTGCCCATGGCTGCCGTGAGGCTGGTGCCKGTMGAGACTTCCTGCTGGATCTTGTCCGTTGCCATGGAATACACCGAATTACCTGCGGCTCCGCCTACAGAATCGAGAGCCTCTACCAGGGGCACACCCGCCGCGAACATGGTGGATAACGTCCGGGTCCAGCGCGCGACACAGGATTTGTCAATCAAGGCGCCAAACACGGGAAGCCRCAACAGAAGCCGATCCATGAACATCTGCATCTTTTCATTACGACGCCATGCCTGCATGAAAAAGAAAAAGCCTCCACCGATGACGCCAAATATCAGCCACCACCATTTGACAAATACCTCGCTGATGGCCATCACAAACAATGTAGGTGCTGGGAGGTCGGCTCCGAAAGACGTGAAGACCTCCTTGAACGCTGGAATGACGAAAATCATGATGACGGTCACCACCACGAAAGCCACGATCACCACGGAAATGGGGTACATGAGGGCCGACTTGATCTTCGACTTGATCGCCTCGGTTTTCTCCATGTATGTGGCCAACCGATCCAGCAGGGCTTCCAAAATACCCGCAGCCTCGCCCGCCTCTACCAAGTTGCAGTAGAGGCTGTCAAAGTACATCGGGTACTTTCTGAAGGCCCCGTTGAGCGATGTCCCTGTCTCGATATCGGAACGGATGTCATTGAGCAGCTTGGTGACGCTGGCATTGGTATTGCCTCGACCCACAATGTCGAAGGCCTGCAATAGGGGGACGCCAGCCTTCATCATGGTTGCCAGCTGGCGGGTAAATAGCGCAATGTCCTTGGGCTTGATTTTTTTGCCCGAACGCATGCGGCGCTTCTTGATTTTGGTGGGGAAAACCCCTTGGCGACGCAAGGTCGCCTGCACTTGGTTTTCTCCAACCGCGCGGATTTCGCCACGAACGATCTTTCCGTTGCGGTCCTTGCCCTCCCACTCGAAGACAAAATCCTTGATATCTTTGGTTGATGCTGCGGTCGCCATGGTGCCCTCGTCCGTGGATGCTATTCGTTGGTGACGGCCAGAACTTCCTCAAGGGAAGTCAGACCCAATTTGGCTTTGTAGAGCCCGGATTCGCGCAGCGAACGAACACCCTCGGCGCGTGCCTGCTCTGCAATCTCCAGTGCACTCCCGTCGCGCAAAATGATGCGCTGGATCTCCTCGGAAATAGGCATTACTTGATAGATGCCGAGTCGGCCCTTGTAGCCGTTATTGCAGGCCGAGCATCCTACGGGACGATAGGTCACCCAGGAGCCGTCAATGTCATGTTCCTCGTATCCCGCCTCCACCAAAGTCTCATGGGGTATATCTGCGGGAACCTTGCATACGGGGCACAATCGACGCGCCAAACGTTGCGCCGTGATCAAAATCACGCTGGAAGCGATGTTGAACGGCGCTATACCCATATTGCGCATCCGCGTGAGCGTCGTGGGCGCGTCGTTCGTGTGCAGCGTGGAAAGCACAAGGTGACCTGTCTGCGCCGCCTTGATGGAAATATCTGCAGTTTCCAGATCCCGGATTTCACCCACCATGATGATGTCGGGATCCTGGCGCAGAAACGACTTCAGTGCCACAGCAAAGGTCATACCGGCTTTTTCATTCACGTTCACCTGATTGACGCCAGGCAAATTGATTTCAGAAGGGTCTTCGGCGGTTGCGATATTGACCCCCGGCTTGTTCAGCAGATTCAGACAGGTGTACAAGGACACCGTCTTGCCAGAGCCCGTAGGGCCTGTGACCAGAATCATTCCGTAAGGACGACCAATCGCCTGGAGTAATCGTTCCTTCTCCACGGGTTCATAGCCAAGTGCATCGATCCCAAGCTTGGCGCTGCTCGGATCCAAAATACGGATCACGATTTTCTCGCCAAACAGGGTGGGCAAAGTGCTTACCCGAAAATCGATTACGCGATCCGGCCCCAMCTTGAGCTTCATGCGGCCGTCYTGSGGMACGCGCTTCTCGGAAATATCCAGGCGCGAAATCACCTTGATACGGGACGCGAGCTTGTCTTTGATTGCGATCGGTGGGGAGGCTATTTCGCGCAGTTCTCCGTCAATGCGGAAACGGACTCGGTATTGGTGTTCGTAAGGCTCAAAATGCAAATCGGAGGCGCGCATATTGAAGGCGTCGAGCAGCATTTTGTGCAGGAACTTGACGATAGGTGCATCTTCAACTTCCGTTGTTCCTGTATCCGCTTCTTCAGGCGCATCTTCAATAGCAACATCGTCAAAAGCAAAGTCTCCTCCTCCACTGATTAGCGTATCCATGGATTCGCTTGTAGATTTGGTGGTGGCTTCTACGAGTCGGCTGAGTTTGTCATATTCCGCAATAATCCAATCCACACCCATTTGGGTGGTGAATTTAATTTTCTCTGCAGCTTCTTGGTCGGTCGGATCAGCCGTTGCGACGATCAACCGGTTGTTGCGCTTGCTCAGGACCACCACGCGATATGCTTGACATATCTTGTTATCCAGAAGCTCCTTTGGCAAGCGCAAAGGATCAATGGCGTCCAAGTCGAGCAGTGGTGCACCAAAAACTGCAGATACCGTGTGCGCCAGATCCGCTGCAGAAACAGCCCCAGAGCCCGTCAGTTCGGCAATGAAACTGGTCCGGCTTATTTGTGATTTTTTGTAAATGTCTTCTGCTGACTTTTGGGTCAGCTTGCCCGCAGACATCAGGGCGCGGCCGAGCCCCGGCAGGGCTACTGCAGAGGCTTCTTTGAGGGCAGTATCAACAGCGGCCATGTAACCGAGAATGTGTTAGGTGTGGAAAAGAAACCATCCTATCATCACCGATCAACCATGGGCTGTACAGCGGCGCATATTGGCAACGGCGCCACAAACGGGTGGGATTTTGGTAGGTGACCATACTGCGATATATGGTCGGGGTGAGAGGATTCGAACCTCCGGCCTCTACGTCCCGAACGTAGCGCTCTACCAGGCTAAGCTACACCCCGCAGCTTGTAAAAGCACCCGCGAGTGATCTGGTGCCTCTTTTAATTTCGCCGCCCCAGCAATTGGGCTGCCAATTCTAGCAAACCCTCCGAGTAGGCATTTGCGGGTAATCGTCGGGCGGCAGCCATGGCGCGGTGCGCTTCAGCGAAGGCTGCGACGCGGGTAACGTCTAGGGCGCCTGTCGAGCGGACGATGCCCACGACTTCTTCTAATCGTTCGGTCGAACCTTGTTCGATGGCTTGGCGAACGATTTCCGCCTGGCTGGGGGTGCCTCGTTCCATGGCGGCGATCAGGGGGAGGGTGGATTTGCCTTCTCTCAAGTCGTCACCCAGATTTTTGCCCATCTCTACGGTGTCGCCGTCGTAGTCCAGCACATCGTCAATGATCTGGAATGCGGTACCCAGTGCCTGTCCATAAGTTGCGCATGCCTCTTCCACATCGGGGGGGCTGTTGGCCAGAACGGCGCCGAGGCGGGCGCTGGCTTCAAAAAGTTTGGCTGTTTTGGAGCGGATGACACGCAGATAGCCCGCTTCATCCAGTGAGGCGTCGTGCATGTTCATCAGCTGGAGCACTTCGCCTTCTGCAATCACGTTCGTAGCCTCGGAGAGGATTTCCATGATGCGCATGCTTCCAGCCTCGACCATCATCTGAAATGACCGGGTGTGCAGAAAGTCGCCCACCAGAACGCTGGCAGGGTTGCCAAAGGTTTCGTTGGCTGTGGGGCGGCCGCGGCGCAGGGTGGATGCATCCACCACATCGTCATGCAGCAGTGTTGCGGTGTGAATCAACTCGACCACTGCCGCAAGGCTGTAACGATGTGTGCCACGGTAGCCCAAGGCTCCGCACACCATCAGCAGCAGAGCGGGGCGCAGACGCTTGCCGCCAGCTGCAATGATGTATTGCGAGATCTGGGCCACCAAGGGGACGCTCGATGTCAGACGCTGACCGATGACCTTGTCGACCTCGTGCATGTCTTGTGCAACGAGCGTGAGGGGGGAAGCTGCGGGGGCGGTATGGTCAGTCAAGATGGTGGTCACAGAAAGTGCCCGAATTATAGGAAGGCCCGCTACATGGCTGACGAGGACGGTGGCGTGCTGGTCACGCCGAATTGACTGATGCGCGTGGGGCTGGCGAGGTGATGCCAGATGCGTTATACTCGCGGGCTCTGCGGAAATTCGTCTGCAGAACTCATATCAAGAGGTCAACATGTACGCGGTCATAAAAACCGGCGGCAAGCAGTATCGCGTTGCTTCCGGCGAAAAAATTAAAGTAGAACAGATTGCTGCGGACGTAGGCCAGGAAATTGTGATCGACCAGGTTCTGGCTGTCGGCAACGGCGCTGAACTGAAGGTTGGTACGCCCCTGGTGTCCGGCGCAACSGTGAMAGYCACKGTCGTGGCCCACGGCAAGCACGACAARGTGCRCATCTTCAAGATGCGCCGTCGCAAGCACTATCAAAAACGCCAAGGCCATCGCCAGCAGTTCACTGAGCTGCAAATCGGTGCGATTGCTGCTTAATCGAAGGAGCTAGTCATGGCACAGAAAAAAGGCGGCGGCTCTACGCGAAACGGGCGTGACTCCAAGCCAAAGATGTTGGGTGTCAAGGCCTTCGGTGGTGAACTGATCAGCGCTGGTTCGATCATCGTGCGCCAGCGTGGCACACGTTTTCACCCCGGCACCAATGTCGGCGTTGGCAAGGATCACACCTTGTTTGCCCTGGTGGACGGCCACGTGTCGTTCGGTACCAAGGGTGCATTGTCCAAGTCCACGGTCAATGTGACTCCCGCCTGAGGATCGCTCCTCCGGCAACGATCGAAGCCCCGCTTTGCCGGGGCTTTGTTGTTTGGTCTGCACGCGTCGCTGGTGCGCCTTTGGCCTGTGGTGCCTGGAATGGCCCCTGCTGTTCCGCCACAATTGGCCAGCAGCCGACAGTACGGCCTCTTTTGTAAACTGGATACCCCATGAAGTTCGTCGACGAAGCCTTTATTGACATTGCCGCAGGTGATGGTGGCAATGGCTGCGTGTCGTTCCGGCACGAAAAATACAAGGAGTTCGGCGGTCCCAATGGTGGTGACGGTGGGCGCGGGGGGCATGTGTTTGCTGTGGCCGATCCCAACCTGAATACCCTGGTGGACTATCGCTACTCGCGCCGTCACGAGGCCAAACGCGGTGAGCATGGCATGGGCTCCGATATGTTCGGCGCGGCGGGTACGGACATCACACTCAAGATGCCGGTCGGGACCATCATCACCGACGCCGAGACGGGTGAAGTTCTGTATGAGCTGCTGACCCCGGGCGAGGTCRTCACCATCGCCAARGGCGGYGAYGGCGGCTTCGGCAACATGCGYTTCAAGAGCGCSATCAACCGSGCSCCGCGYCARAARACSCCGGGCTGGCCGGGCGAGAAAAAGAATTTGAAGCTSGAGCTSAAGGTKCTSGCCGAYGTSGGSCTGCTGGGCATGCCCAACGCCGGCAAGTCCACCTTCATCACGGCCGTGTCCAATGCGCGACCGAAGATTGCGGATTACCCGTTCACCACGCTGCACCCCAACCTGGGCGTCGTGCGGGTGGGGCCTGAGCAGAGCTTTGTTGTAGCCGACATCCCCGGTCTGATCGAGGGAGCTTCTGAGGGCGCAGGCTTGGGCCACCAGTTCCTGCGCCACCTGCAACGCACGCGTTTGCTGTTGCACATCGTGGACTTGGCGCCGTTTGACGATGCTGTGGACCCGGTGGCTCAGGCCAAGGCCATCGTGAACGAGCTCAAGAAATACGACCAGCAGCTGTACAACAAGCCGCGTTGGCTGGTGCTGAACAAGCTGGACATGGTTCCCGCTGATGAGCGTGAGGCGCGCGTGAAGGATTTTGTGAAGCGCTTCAAATGGAAGGGGCCGGTGTTTGAGATCTCGGCCCTCACGCGTGAGGGCTGCGAGCCGCTGATTCACGCCATCTTCCGCCATGTGCAGTCCGAGCAGCGCACGGAGAACGAGCCGGTGGAGGTGGATCCCCGTTTCGCCGGCGATACGCCAGCCTGACGCGTGGGCGCTCAGAGGATAGGAATTGCTACATTTTTAATAGCTACTCAGGCATGAAGCAGTAGCGTTATCGGCATCAAAGACATCAAAATGGTTTCCAGCGTATTGAGAGATGCCCGCCGCATCGTGGTGAAGGTGGGCTCCAGCCTTGTGACCAACGAAGGGCGTGGACTGGATGAAACCGCCATCGGTGAGTGGAGTCGCCAACTGGCCGCGCTGGTGCGCGGTGTTGGGGGTGCCCCACGCGAGGTGGTAATGGTGTCCAGCGGTGCCATTGCCGAAGGCATGAAGCGCCTGGGCTGGACCACAAGACCCCAGGAAATCCACGAACTGCAGGCTGCTGCTGCGGTGGGGCAGATGGGGCTGGCGCAGATGTACGAAACCAAGCTGCGCGAGMASSGGATSGGCAGCGCSCAGGTGCTGCTSACCCATGCCGAYCTGGCSGACCGYGAGCGCTAYCTCAATGCGCGCTCCACCTTGCTCACGCTGCTGCGTTTGGGTGTTGTGCCGGTGATCAACGAAAACGACACGGTGGTCAATGACGAGATCAAGTTTGGCGACAACGACACGCTGGGTGCGCTGGTGGCCAACCTCGTGGAAGCCGATGCCCTGATCATCCTCACGGACCAGAAGGGGCTCTACACCGCCGACCCACGCCGTGATCCGTCTGCGCAGTTTGTGCATGAGGCCAAGGCGGGTGATCTTGCTCTGGAAGCGATGGCGGGCGGTGCAGGCTCAAGCATTGGCAAAGGCGGCATGATCACCAAGATYCTSGCKGCCAAGCGCGCKGCMGGCTCKGGCGCMTCSACCGTGATTGCCTGGGGACGCGAATCCGACGTATTGGTCCGTTTGGTGAGTGGTGAGGCGTTGGGTACTTTGCTGGTTGCCCAGACACAGAAAAAGCAGGCCCGCAAGCAGTGGATGGCGGACCATTTGCAACTGCGTGGGTCTGTGGTGGTGGACGCTGGGGCTGCTGCCAAGGTGCGCGACGAAGGCAAAAGCCTGCTGCCCATCGGCATGACGGCAGTGGAGGGGGACTTTTCGCGCGGCGACGTGATTGCCGTGCGCGACGGGTCTGGGGCAGAGATTGCACGCGGCTTGGCCAACTATGCAGCGGCGGAAGCCCGCCTTCTGTGCCGCAAGCCGTCGACGGAGTTTGAGAAACTGCTGGGCTACATGGCAGAGCCGGAAATGGTGCACCGCGACAATCTCGTGTTGGCGCAGGGCGCATAGGGACTGGCTGCGCGCATCAATCCTTGTCGATTCAGGACTGAGCGGATTCGCCCATCAAAACAAAACGCCTGCAGATGCAGGCGTTTTTTCATGGTGCGATGCCAGGGTCAGCGCGGTGTGTCTGATACCGATGGCATGCCGTCGAGTTCTCCCGGCATGCTGTTTTGAGGATCGGGATCAAAACTGGCGCCTGGAGGCAGCTCCATGCCAGGGTTGACCAGCATGGAGCCCGTGCGGAACATGTTGGCGACGCCCGCATGTTCACCCTCGCGGGTGCGTAAACCGCTGCGCAAATAGCGGTTGCGCTGCTCGTGTCGCGGCAGATAGCGGGCCAGTTCGGTGAGCGCCATCTCATAGACACCGCGTTTGAACTCGACCACCACATCCAGCGGAACCCAGTAGTCGTTCCACCGCCAAGCGTCAAACTCCGGGTGATTGGTCGCACGCAGGTTCAGATCCCAGTCGTGCCCCATCAATTGCAACAGGTACCAGATYTGCTTCTGGCCCTTGTAGTGGCCGCGCGCATCGCGGCGGATGTACCGGTCAGGCACCTCATAGCGCAACCAGTCCCGGGTGCGGGCCACCACGCGAACGTGGTTGGGCAATAATCCCACCTCCTCRTGCAGTTCACGGAACATGGCTTGCTCGGGRSTYTCGCCSCGGTCRATGCCRCCYTGCGGGAACTGCCAGSWRTGSGTGCGTATGCGCTTGCCCCARAAMACCTGGTTTYTCTGGTTGAGCAGGATGATGCCGACGTTCGGCCGAAAGCCGTCCCGGTCAAGCATAATCAAACCCCAAATTTTTAAACTGTGTCCATTATGCACGGCGCCTGGCGCGCAGCAAGTGGACGGCCCCGTTCTGCCTGCAATCGACTCCCGATGAAAGCCTCCCAATTCTTCATTTCCACCCTCAAGGAAGCTCCGGCGGACGCCGAAGTGGTCAGCCACAAACTCATGACGCGGGCCGGGCTGATCAAGAAGCTSGGCRCKGGCATCTAYAMCTACATGCCKMTGGGSCTGCGCGTGATCCGCAAGGTSGARGCSATCGTGCGYGAAGARATGAACCGCGCGGGTGCTGTCGAGCTGACCATGCCCGTGGTGCAGCCCGCTGAGCTCTGGCAGGAAACGGGGCGCTTTGAGAAAATGGGCCCCGAGCTGCTGCGCATCCAGGATCGCCATGGTCGCGACTTCGTGGTGCAGCCGACCAGCGAAGAAGTGATCACTGACATCGCCCGTCAAGAACTCAAGAGTTACAAGCAGCTGCCGAAGAACTTTTACCAGATCCAGACCAAGTTCCGCGACGAGCGCCGCCCCCGTTTTGGCCTCATGCGCGGACGTGAGTTCATCATGAAGGATGCCTACAGCTTTGACCGCGACCAAGTGGCCGCCAAGGCCAGCTACCAAGTGATGGCCGCAGCCTACCGGCGGATTTTCGATCGCTTCGGCCTGACCTACCGTGCCGTGGCCGCTGACAGCGGCGCCATCGGGGGGGACCTGTCGGAAGAATTCCAGGTGATTGCCGCCACGGGCGAAGACGCCATCGTCTACTGCCCGCAGAGCGACTACGCCGCTAATATGGAAAAGGCGGAGGCGCTGGCCCCCACCGGACCACGCGGCGCAGCCACCCAGGCGCTGACCAAAACAGCCACCCCAGGCAAGAGCACCTGTGCCGATGTGGCAGAACTGCTGGGTGTTCCGCTGAACACCACGGTCAAGTCACTGGTGCTGGCCACGGACGAAACCAACGAAGCGGGTGAGATCGTCAAGAGCCAGGTGTGGCTGCTGCTGCTGCGCGGCGACCACGACATGAACGAGATCAAGGTTGGCAAGGTGCCCGGACTGGCGGGCTTCCGCTTCGCGACGCTGGGCGAAATTGAGGACCACTTTGGCTGCAAGCCGGGTTACCTGGGCCCCATCGGCCTGAAGAGGCCTTTGAAGATCGTGGCAGACCGCGAAGTCGCTGTGATGGCCGACTGGATCWSCGGCGCCAACGAGGTSGACTTYCACATCACCGGCGTCAACTGGGGCCGCGATCTGCTCGAGCCCGACATGGTGGCCGACCTGCGCAACGTGGTGGCGGGCGACCGCTCCCCCGACGGCAAGGGCGAGCTGGCGATCGAGCGCGGCATTGAAGTGGGCCATGTGTTCTACCTGGGTACCAAGTACAGCAAGGGTATGAACGCGACCTTCCTGGGCGACGACGGCAAGCCCGCGTTCTTCGAAATGGGTTGCTATGGCATTGGCGTGACACGCCTGCCTGCCGCCGCCATTGAACAAAACCATGACGAGCGCGGCATCATCTGGCCGGACGCGATTGCGCCGTTCACCGTGGTGGTCTGCCCCGTGGGTATGGACCGCAGCGAGGCCGTCAAGGCCACTGCCGAGCAACTGTATGCCGACCTGCTGGCTGCGGGCGTGGACGTGATCCTGGACGACCGTGGCGAGCGCCCCGGCGCGATGTTTGCCGACTGGGAATTGATCGGCGTGCCACACCGCGTGACCATTGGCGACAAGAGCCTGAAAGAGGGTGTTGTCGAGTACCAGCACCGCCGGGACGCCGCAGCCACCAAGGTGGCCGTGGCCGACATCCTGGCCCATGTGAAGGGTCGTATGGCTGTATGAGCAAGAGCGGCGTCACTCTGAGCGCTCCGTGGGCTGCGACTTCTGGCGGCCCCGTGGGGATGTCGCGCCGCGGCTGTCTGGTGTCGCTGGCTTCGCTGGCAGCGCCCGCTGCCTGGCTGGGTGCTCCGCAGGTGGCGCACGCCGGCGGGCAGCTGGAGGAGCCCCTGATGGACTCGGTGCGCACCGCACTCAGCTCTGCCATTGCCAACCAGGCGCCGCCCGAGCCGGAGTTTTTTACCACCGAAGCGCGCCTGCACTACCTGCGGTGGCTGGGTACGCAGAGTGATCGCCTGCGGCCGCGCAAACCGGACCTGGAAGTACGCCGCGACTTTTTGCAGACGGTCTGGTACGAATCCAAGCGCGCCGGGCTGGACGTGTCCCTGGTCCTGGGGCTGATCCAGGTAGAAAGTGGGTTCCGCAAATTTGCCGTGTCCAGCGTTGGAGCGCGSGGCTAYATGCAGGTCATGCCSTTCTGGACSCGCGTGATYGGCGACRGCGACCCGGSCAAGCTGTTYCACATGCAGACCAACCTGCGYTTYGGCTGCGTSATYCTGCGCCACTACATTGACCGGGAGCAGGGCGATTTGTTCATGGCGCTTGGCCGCTACAACGGCAGCCGAGGCCGGTCGCCTTACCCCGATGCCGTCTTTGGAGCGCAGCGCAAGTGGCTGTTTGCCGATCGGCCGCATTCGCCGGCCGCATAGAGCGATCAGCGCGGCGGTGACACGGGCCGCGCCTTGGTCACTCCACAGCGGGTCCCGTGGGTGCTGACGGGCTCGGGGCCGATGCACCAGGGGCACCGCCCAGCCTGGAGACCATGACCTGATCGATGCGGTAGCTGTCCACGTCCAGCACCTCAAACTTGTAGCCGCCCCAACTCACGCTGTCAGTGCGGCGCGGCACGCGGCGCAGCATCACCATCAGGAAGCCCGCCAGGGTTTCGTACTCGCCGGTGTGCGGCAGCTCGTCCAGCGACAGGGCGTGCAGCACATCCTCAATGGGGGTGACCCCATCGATGAGCCAGGAGTTCTCATCCCGTCGCACGATCTGCTCCTCGTCCGCCGGGCCCACCAAGTCACCCATCACGGTGCTCATGACATCGTTGAGCGTGACCACACCGACCACTAGGCTGTACTCGTTCACGATGACGGCAAAGTCCTCGTGGACTTGGCGGAACTGCTCCAGCACCTCCGACAGGGTCAGCCGGTCGGGCACGATCAGCACCTTGCGCACCAGGCTGTCGTCGGCCAGCGAAATCGGCTGGTTGTTCAGCACGCGCTGGAACAGGTCCTTGGCATCCACATAGCCCACCACGTGGTCGATGTCGCCTTCGCACACCGGGTAGGTTGAAAACGGCTCGGCAGCGATGCGCAGGCGGATGACGGAGTCGGGCTCGTCGCGCAGAAAAAATGCAATGCGGTCGCGCGGCGACATGGCGCTGGACACCGTGCGCGTGTCCAACTCAAACACGTTGGTGATGACCTGCTGCTCGCGCGCCGCCAGCACCCCGGCACGCGCGCCTGCCTCCATCATGGCCAGGATATCGTCTGACGTGATGCGGTCATCGCGCAGCGATGACAACCCCAACAGGCGGAACAGCGCGTCGGCCCCCCGGCTGTAGAACCACACCAGCGGCCGCAACAGCGTCATGCACCAGGCCATGGGCTGTGCCAGCCGCACCACCAGCCGCTCGGGCTCTGCCATGCCCAGGCGTTTGGGGAACAGATCGGCAAACAGGATGAACAGCGAGGTGATGATGAGGAAAGACGCCAGGAACCCCGCCCGCTCGGCCGTGGGCCCCGACATCCACAGCGCAAACAGTTCGCTGAAATGCGGGCTCAGCGCACCTTCGCCCACGATACCGCCCAGGATGGCCACGGCGTTCTGCCCTACCTGCACCACCGTGAAGTAGTCGCCCGGCTGCTCCTGCATGCGCAGCACCCGGTCCGCACGCGCGTCGCCTTCATCGGCCATCTGGCGCAGGCGCAGGCGGCGGGCGGCCGCGAGCGAAATCTCGGCCATGGAGAAAAAGGCGCTGGCTGCAATCAGCAGCCCGATCACGAAGAGGCTTTGGGACAGGGTCATGGGACGAAGGCGGAACCGGAGTACAGCGGTACACCGGGCCACCAAGTGTATCTGGGCACCTGGCAAGCGGGCCCGCCGGCGCGCCTTGTGACGCATGCCGCCTGCCGCCCCATGCCACTGCATGGTGTGGCAGGGGGAAGGGTGGCGCGTGCGGGCGACCGCGTCGCGCTATCTACTGCACAAAGCCAATCCGGCTGCGCCCCGTGGCGGCCTTCGGCAGGTCGGTGATCTCCACCGTGGACCGGCGGTCCAGCCGCGCATTGCCAAAACCCGTCATCAGCGCCCGCCGCATTTCGCGCGGGGGCATCTGTGCCAGGTGGTCCAGCACGTCGTCCGTCGGCTCCGGGTCCAGCAGGCGGCCCCAGTCGTGCCCCGCGCGGATGCCCTGGTACAGGTTGCGCGCAATGGTGCGGGCCTGCTCCAGCGTGGGCGCCTCCACCTCGAACACGTTCATGCGGTTCAGGATGGGATCGGGAATGCCGCGTGTGTCGTTCGCGGTGGTAATCCAGATGACCTGGCTCGCGTCGATGGCCACCTCGGCAAACTCATCGGTAAAGCTCTGGGCGGTGTCGTACTCCAGCAAGCTGTACAGCGCGCCCAGCGGGTCGTACTGCGCGTCGCTGCTGGCCTTGTCGATCTCGTCCACCACGATGACCGGATTGGCATATTCACCCTCCACCAGCGCCTCGAACACCTTGCCAGGGCGCGCGCCCTTCCACTGCGCCGACGAGCCCGACAGCAGCCAGCCTGCGGTCATGGAACTCATCGGCAGCAGGTTCATGCCCGTGCCCAGCAGCTCGGCCAAGTGGCGCGCGAAGTGGGTCTTGCCGATGCCGGGCGGGCCCAGCAGCAGCATGGGCGTGACCTCCAGGCCATCGCTGCTGTCCTGCGCCAGCGCCACGTGGCGCTTCACGTCGTCCAGCACCTCGGTGAAGTTGGGCAACTGCTCGTACAGGCTGGCCATGTCGGGGATGCCCGATGGCTTGACCTGAAAACGCTCCGGGCCGCGCTCCAGCATGCGTTCGTACACGGTGCGCAGGGTTTCGTATTCCCTCTGGTTGCCGGATTCCTGTAGGCGAGCGAGCTTGCGTTCGACATCGCCCGGGTGGAACACATTGCGCATCTGGGCCACCGGCAGGCGCAGGGCAGGTGGCTGGGGAACAAGGCTATGGCTGGTCATTGCATGCTCCTGTGAGGGTTACGTCACGCAATCATTCAAGCACACAACATGCCCGCTGCTCCATCGGAAAAGCCCCTGATTGGTGCCTCTGTTGCGGGCAAACAAAAAGGCCGCCCGAAGGCGGCCTGATGGCGGGTGAGGCAAGGGTCGCTTCGATCAGCCCTCGGTGCCCAGCACTTGCTTGAGTTCGCCCGACTCATACATCTCCATCATGATGTCCGAGCCGCCGATGAACTCGCCCTTCACATACAGCTGCGGGATCGTGGGCCAGTTGCTGTATTCCTTGATGCCCTGGCGAATTTCGTCGTCTTCGAGCACGTTGACGGTGACCACGCTCTTCGGGTCCACGCCACAGGCCTTGAGGATCTGGATGGCGCGGCCGGAGAAGCCACACATAGGGAAGCTGGCGCTGCCCTTCATGAACAGCAGAATGTCGCTGGATTTGACGAGGCCGTCGATGCGTTGTTGGGTGTCGCTCATGGGAAAACTCCTTGAAAGAGGCTGCGGGCGAATGGATGCTGAGGGCCCGCGATGGAGGGATTATTTCACTGTCGGCCATTGCCCGCCTGTGCAGCGTGCGATGTCGGCAAGGTCATTGCGGCTTTGTACCTGCACAAAGCCCTGGGCGGCAAGCAGCGCCTGCACGGCGTCTGCCTGGTCGTAGCCATGCTCCAGCAGCAGCCAGCCGCCCGGCCGCAGGTGGGTGGGCGCCTGGGCGACGATGGCGCGGATGTCTTCGAGGCCGTCCGCGCCGCTGGCCAGGGCTTGCAGGGGCTCGTGGGTCAGCGCGGCCAGGTGTGGGTCGGCGCTGGCGATGTAGGGCGGGTTGGAGACGATGGCGTCGAATGGCCCCTCCACTCCCACCAGCCAGTTGGCCTGCCGAAACTGCACGGGCAGGCCCAGCCGCTCAGCGTTGGCTTGTGCCACGGCCAGTGCATCGGCGCTGGCATCCACCGCCAGCATCTGGGCGTCGGCACGCTGGCTTTGCAGYGCCAGCGCRAYCGCGCCGCTGCCGGTGCCCAGGTCCACCACGCGCGGTGATGTCAGCGGGGCGATCACCTCCAGCGCCCAGTCCACCAGCGTTTCGGTGTCCGGGCGCGGGTCCAGCACGCGCGCGTCCACCTGCAGCGGCAGGCCGTAGAACTCCTTGCGGCCAGTGAGGTAGGCCACGGGCTCGCCCGCTACGCGGCGCTGGCACAGGGCGATGAACTGGGTGTGTGTGGTCTCGTCCAGTGCATCGGTATCGTGTGCCAGCAGCCAGGCACGGCTTGCATCAGGGCGGCCCACGGCATGCAGCAGCAGCAGTTGCGCGTCGATACGCGCCAGGCCCAGGGTGTGGGCTTGCGCCAAAGCCTGGGCGAGGGTGGGAGAGGTGGTGTGGTTCACTATTGTTTTGATAGCTGTTCAGGCATATGAATCTAGCGCTACCAGCCAATTTGTCTCAAATTCTTGCTTGGCTCACCCGGTGGCGCCCATCTCCAGCTCTTCCAGCTGCTCGGCCTCGCGGGCATGCTGCAGGGCCTGCAGCACATCGCCCAGGTCGCCTTCCATCACGGCCAGCAGCTTGTACAGCGTGAGRTTGATGCGGTGGTCRGTSAGSCGSCCCTGCGGRAAGTTGTAGGTGCGGATGCGGTCGSWGCGGTCGCCGCTGCCGATCAGGCCCTTGCGCAGCGCGGCCTCCTTGGCGGCGCGYTCGCTGCGSTCYTTYTCCTGGATGCGCGCSKRCAGYACCTGCAGCGCCTTGGCCTTGTTGCTGTGCTGGCTGCGGYCGTCYTGGCATTCGGCCACGATGCCGGTGGGCAAGTGCACCACGCGCACGGCCGAGTCGGTCTTGTTGATGTGCTGGCCACCGGCGCCGCTGGCGCGAAAGGTGTCGATGCGCAGGTCTGCCGGGTTGAGCTTGATGGCCTCGTGCTCGTCGGGCTCGGGCATCACGGCCACGGTGCAGGCGCTGGTATGGATGCGGCCTTGGGTCTCGGTGGCGGGCACGCGCTGCACGCGGTGGCCGCCGGATTCGAATTTGAGAGCCCCGTAAACATGGTCCCCCTCTATGCGCAGCACGATTTCCTTGTAGCCGCCGAGCTCGGCCGCGTTCTCGCTCACCACCTCCACCTTCCAGCCCACGTTGGCGGCGTAGCGGGTGTACATGCGCGTGAGGTCGCCTGCGAACAGGGCGGATTCGTCACCACCCGTGCCAGCACGGATTTCCACAAACGCGTTGCGCGCGTCGTCGGGGTCCTTCGGTAAAAGCAGGCGCTGCAGTTCGTCTTCCAGTTGCAGCAGTTCGGCTTCGGCACTGGTGATTTCTTCTTGTGCCATCTCGGCCATGTCGGGGTCGGCCAGCATCTCGCGCGCACCCGCCAGGTCGGCCTCACGCTGCTGGTAGCGGGCGTAGCGGCCGGCGACCTGCGTGACCTCGGCATGCTCGACGGAGATGCGCCGGTACTGCGCCATGTCGCTCATGATGTCTTCGCGCGAGAGCAGGAAGTCGAGTTCGCCCAGGCGCTGTGCGTAGCGCTCCAGCTGGCTTCGGAGAAAGGGTTTCATGGAATTCTGGAAAAAGGATTTGCTACAGATTTGGTAGCTGGTGGCGCATGTAAATCATGCGCCTGGGCCGATTTGACTCAAATCGGAACGGCTGTGGAGCGGGCGAGCGCCGCTACAGGCCGTTGTTGTGGGGCGTCTTGCTTTGCGAGCGCAGGAACAGGCGCGAGACGGTCTGGGCCGTCTGGGCGCGCATCTCGGCGTCGCCCGCGCGCAGCTCGGCCAGGGTGCCGTGCAGCATTTTCTGTGTGAGGCCGCGCGACAGGGCTTCGAGCACGGCGTCCACGTCCTCGCCCTTGGCCAGCAGCTTCTTGGCGCGGGCGATTTCCAGCGCGCGCCAYTCGTCSGYCTGGGCGTTGAGCTGCTGGATCAGCGGCACCACGCCACCCTCGGCCGCGGCGGGGCTGCGCAGCTCCATCCAGTGCATGAAGCTCTGCACGCCSGCGTCGATGATGRCCTCGGCCTGCGCCACGGCGGCCTGGCGGTTGGCCTGCGCGGTTTGCACCACGGTGGCCAGGTCGTCCACGGTGTAGAGGTACACGTCGCCCAGGGCCTTGACCTCGGGCTCGATGTCGCGCGGCACGGCCAGRTCGACCATGAACATGGGACGGTGGCGGCGCTTCTTGAGTGCGCGCTCCACAGCGCCCAGGCCGATGATGGGCAGGCTGCTGGCGGTGCAGCTGATGACGGCGTCGAATTCGTGCAGGCGCTCGGGCAGATCTGCCAGGCGCATTACCTCGCCGCCAAAGCGGGTGGCGAGCTTTTCGCCGCGTTCCAGCGTGCGGTTGGCAATGGCGATCTGCTTGGGGTTCTTGGCGGCGAAGTGCGTGGCGCACAGCTCGATCATYTCGCCCGCGCCGACGAACAGCACGCGGATCTTGGAGAGGTCTTCAAACAGCTGGCTGGCCAGGCGCACGGCGGCGGCTGCCATGCTGATGCTGTGTGCGCCGATCTCGGTGCTGGTGCGCACCTCCTTGGCCACGGCAAAGCTGCGCTGGAACAGCTGGTTGAGCGTGGTGCCTAAAGCGCCGGCCGTCTCGGCGGCGCGCACCGCGTCTTTCATCTGGCCCAGGATCTGGGCCTCGCCCAGCACCATGGAATCGAGCCCGCTGGCCACGCGGAAGGCGTGGCGTGCGACGAGGCTGTCTTCCAGCGTGTAGGAGTGCGAGCGCAGCAGCGCGGGGCTCACGCCGCCGCTGTGGGCCAGCCAGCCCAGCGTGTGGTCCACTGCGGGCTGGTCGCCGGCACAGTAAATTTCGGTGCGATTGCAGGTGGAGATGATTGCGGTTTCCACCCCGGGGTGGCGGCTGGCAGTGCCGCCAGAGTTGCCCAGCGACTGGCGCAAACCGTGCAATGTGGGGGCGATCTGATCGAGCGCAAACGCAAACCGGCCGCGCAGATCGAGCGGCGCGGTGGTGTGGTTGATGCCGAGGGCCCAGACTGCCATAAGCTGCAATTATAAAATTGTTGGCCCGAACAGGCGGCCTTGCTTGTTCAAGCCTTGATTTGGGTCAATTCCATGGGTCCGCTGGACATCGTCAACCACCTCCTCAACTTTGTCGCACCCGCTGCCGCCATGGCGCTGGTGTTGGTGCTTTCGGGCCGTCTGGTGGGCTCCCGCAGTGCCTCTGCGATGTCTGTGTGGCTGCGTTGGGCGATTCTGTTTGCCGTGGGGGGGGCGGTGCTCGCGGCAGGGCTGGTGCTGTGGGGACGTGACGGCAAGATGCTCACCTATGCCGCGCTGGTGGTGGCCTGCGCCACCTGCCAGTGGGTGCTGGTGCGGGGCTGGAAGGCTTGAAGCTTTCAGCAAGCCGTCACGTGTCTTGAGGGTTTGCGAGAGGTGCTTTGGAGGGCTGTCGCGCCCTGGGGTCTGATAGCCTCTTTGCATCTTCCAATGCGGCCGCCATGGCCCGCGCCGAMGGAAGTGGCAAGCATCCCTCACACCCACAACCAATGCTGGAGACAACCCCATGAAACTGCTGCGTACCTGCATCACCCTGGCCGCAGGCCTGGCCTTTGCTGCCGCCGTGCATGCGCAGGCGTTTCCGTCCAAGCCCATCCGTATCGTGGTGGGCTTCCCCGCCGGCGGGCCGCTGGACCAGCATGCGCGCCTGCTGTCCGACAAACTGCAGACCGTGCTGGGCCAGCCGGTGGTGATGGACTACAAGGCCGGAGCCGGTGGCACCGTGGGCGCGCAGGAGGTGATGAAAGCGCCCCCTGACGGCCACACCATCATGCTGGCCAACACGGGGGTGATGGTCATCAACCCCGCGCTGTACAGCCGCCTGCCCTATGCCACCCTCAAGGACTTTGTGCCCGTGGCGCGCACGGCCATGCAGCCGCTGGCCTTGCTGGTCAACACCAGCGTGCCCGCCAAGAATCTGCAGGAGTTCATGGCCTATGCCAAGTCGCGGCCTGGTCAGGTCAACTTTGGCTCGGCGGGCAATGGCGGCATCAGCCACCTGGTGCCCGAGATGTTCAAGACCGCCACGGGCCTGTTCATGGTGCACATCCCCTACCGGGGCAGCGCGCCGGCATTCACCGACCTCATGGGCGGGCAGGTGCAGTTCATGGCCGAGAGCATTCCGCAGGCTGCGTCCTACCACAAGCAAGGCAAGGTGCGCGCCCTGGCCGTGACCAGCAAGGAGCGCAACCCYGCGCTGCCSGAKGTGCCSACGGTGATCGAGWSSGGCRTCAAGGGCTTYGAGGTGGTGGGCTTCTATGGCTTTCTGGCCCCTGCAGGCACGCCCAAGGACGTGGTCAACAAGCTCAGTGACGCTTTTGGCCAGGTGTTGCAGATGCCCGATGTGCGCAACCGCATGGTGAGCCAGGGGGCCGATCCGGCGTTTCTGGGCGCGGACGACTTTGCCAAGTTCCTGGCCGCGGAGATGCCCCGCTGGGCCGACGCCGTCAAGAAGTCTGGCGCGAAACTCGATTGACCCCCTGAGGCGCTGCGCGCCTTCACCCTGCAGGGGGACTCCACCGGTGGCCCGGCAAACCCGATGCCCGGTGGCGCTGGCTTGGGGCGGGGTTGGTTGGTAGATGCGCCCTACGGCGTGGCGGGCGAGAAGAAGTCGACSCGGTCGGTGATGATGCCGTCCGTGCCCAGCGCGATGAGGCGCTGCGCCGCCCAGTCGTCGTTCACCGTGTAGCTCAGCGTGCGCATGCCCATGCCGTGGACTTGCGCCACCAGGGCCGGGTCCCACAGCGCGTGGTTGCACACGATGGCCACACAGCCGAGCGCCTGCGCCTTGTCAAAGCATCCGTCCCACAGCGCGTCGATGAGCAGCGCGCGGGGCAGGTGGGGCGCGGTGGCCATGGCGCCCGCCAGCGCCTCGGGCTTGAACGACGAGAACAAGGGCGGCATGGCCTGCCCTTGCCACAGCCGTGCGGCGTATTCGCCCACCACGCGGCCGGTAATTTCTTCCTGGCCTGGTGTGGGCTTGATCTCGATGTTCAGGAAAAACCCGTTGGCAATGCAGTAGCGCGCCAGGCTCTCCAGTGTGGGAAGGGGCTCGCCAGCGTAGCTGCGGGAATGCCAGCCTCCTGCATCCAGCTGGGCGAGCTGGGCCCAGGGCCGGTCGCCGCCGGTGCCGTGGCCGTTGGTCGTGCGCTCCAGCGTGGCATCGTGCATCAGAAAAGGCACGCCGTCGCTGCTGAGCTTGGCGTCGCACTCGAACATGCGGTAGCCGTATTGGGCACCCAGCCGGAAGGCGGCCAAGGTGTTCTCAGGGGCCAGCTTGCCTGCGCCGCGGTGGGCGATCCAGCGGGGGTAGGGCCAGGGGGCGAGGGTAGACGAGGGTGCGCTCATGCGGGTTCACCAAATTTCAGCAGGTTGCCATGGGGGTCGATGACATACATCTCCTTCATGCCCCAGGGCTGGACAGTGGGAGGTGCCAGTTGCAGGCCGCGTGCCGTGAAATCCGCGTGCAGCAATCCGGTGTCTGCACGCACGTAGCATGAAGTGTTTTCTGCAATGTGGCGCTCGGTGCAGGGCCAGAAGTGCAGCTCGCAGCCATCGCGCTGCAGGATCAGGTAGTTGTCCATCTCCAGCAGTGCGGTGAAACCCAGCCGCTCGACGTAGAACTGCAAGGTCTCCGCCAGGTGTAGCGAGGCCAGCACCGGCACGGTGGCCAGAACCCCGCGCCCGGCGCCGGCGGCTTCAGGCGGCTGCACGGGCTCAGTCGGGGATGCGTTTACCGGTGGTGGCATCGAAAGCGTGCAGGCGGTCGGGACGGGGCACGACGTGGATCACCGCATCCGGCTGCGGCGCGTGGGTGCCTTCTTCTACCCGCACGATGATCTGTTCGCCGTTGATGCGGCCGTAGATCAGGCGCTCGGCACCCAGCAACTCCACAGTTTCGACGGTAACGGCCCAACCCTCGCTGCGCACATCCAGATGCTCCGGGCGGATGCCCAAAATGGTGCCCGGTTTGGCGCCTGGTGCGTTTTTGAGCAGGTTCATCGGCGGCGAGCCGATGAARCTGGCMACGAAGGTGGWGGCGGGCSKGTKGTAGACCTCTTCGGGCGTGCCGAACTGCTCCATGTTGCCCGCGTTCATCACGATCATGCGCTGGGCCAGCGTCATGGCCTCGACCTGGTCGTGTGTCACGAACAGGCTGGTGATGCCCAGTTCGCGGTGCAGCTTCTGGATTTCGAGGCGGGTCTGGGCGCGCAGCTTGGCGTCSAGGTTGGASAGCGGCTCGTCRAACAGGAACACCTKGGGSTSGCGCACGATGGCRCGSCCCATGGCCACGCGCTGGCGCTGGCCGCCCGASAGCTCGCGCGGCTTGCGCTCCAGCAGGTGGCCCAGYTCGAGGATCTTGGCGGCCTTGTCGACGCGCGCCTTGATCTCTTCCTTGGGTACCTTGGCGATCTTCAGGCCATAGGCCATGTTCTYGAASWYSSTCATGTGCGGRTACAGCGCGTAGTTCTGGAACACCATSGCGATGTCGCGCTGGGCGGGTTCCAGGTCGTTGACCACACGGTCGCCAATGCGCAGTTCGCCGCCGGAGATTTCTTCCAGGCCCGCGACCATGCGCAGCAGGGTGGACTTGCCGCAGCCCGAGGGGCCGACGATGACGACGAACTCGCCGTCCTTGACCTCGGCGTTCACGCCGTGGATGACCTGGTTGGCCTTGGGGCCCACGCCGTAGCGCTTGACGATGTTGCGAAGAGAGAGGGATGCCATATGTGCAATGAATTTGATAGCTACAGGAGCTTATTGAACAAGCGCTTGCAGGAGTTTTGTCTTATTTTTCGGTGTCCACCAGGCCCTTGACGAACCAGCGTTGCATGACCACCACCACAAAGGCGGGCGGCAGCATGGCCAGGAGGGCCGTGGCCATCACGATGTTCCATTCGTTGCCTGCGTCGCCACCGGCCAGCATGCGCTTGATGCCGATGACCACCGGGTACATGTCTTCGGACGTGGTCACCAAGAGCGGCCACAGGTACTGGTTCCAGCCGTAGATGAACTGGATCACGAACAGTGCGGCAACCGATGTGCGCGACAGCGGCACCAGGATGTCCTTGAAAAAGCGCATCGGACCGGCGCCGTCCACACGTGCGGCCTCCACGAGCTCATCGGGCACCGTCAGGAAGAACTGGCGGAACAGGAAGGTGGCGGTGGCCGAGGCGATCAGCGGCACCGTGAGGCCCGCGTAGGTGTTGAGCATGCCCAGGTTGGATACGACCTGGTAGGTAGGCCCGATGCGCACCTCCACGGGCAGCATCAGCGTGATGAAGATCAGCCAGAAGCAGATGCCCTTGAAGGGGAAGCGGAAGTACACGATGGCAAACGCCGACAGCAGCGASATSGCGATCTTGCCCACCGTGATGACCATGGCGGTGACAAAACTCACCCACATCATGCGAGCCACAGGCGCAGTGGAGCCCGCACCCGCGCCGCCGCCAAACAGCGCGTCGTGGTAGGTCTGCCAGAAGTTGCTGCCGGGCACCATGGGCATGGGCACCTGAACGATGTCCTGTGCGGTATGGGTGGAGGCCACGAAGGCCAGGTACAGCGGGAAGCCGACGATGATCACGCCCAGCACCATGATGAGGTGCGAGAACGCGGTGAGATAGGGGCTGCGTTCGACCATTTTTAGTATTGAACCTTTTTCTCAACGTAGCGGAACTGAATGACGGTGAGCACCACCACGATGGCCATCAGCACCACCGATTGCGCGGCCGATCCGCCCATGTCCATGGCCTTGAAACCATCGTGGTACACCTTGTAGACCAGGATGGAGGTATCGCGCCCGGGACCGCCCTGGGTGGTCGAGTCCACGATGGCAAAGGTGTCGAAGAACGCGTACACGACGTTGATCACTAGCAGGAAGAACGTGGTGGGCGACAGCAGCGGGAACTGAATGCTCCAGAACCGGCGCCAGGGGCCCGCACCGTCGATGGCGGCGGCTTCGATCAGCGACTTGGGGATGGACTGCAAACCTGCGAGGAAAAACAGGAAGTTGTAGGAGATCTGCTTCCACACCGCTGCAATCACGATCAGCGTCATCGCGTGGTCGGAGTTGAGCATGTGGTTCCAGTCAAAGCCCGACTGGCGCAGCATGTAGGCCACCACACCCAGCGAGGGCGAGAACATGAACATCCACAGCACCCCTGCCACCGCGGGGGCAACGGCGTAGGGCAGCAGCAGGGCGGTCTTGTAGACGATGGCGCCCTTGATGATGCGGTCGGCGAAGATCGCGAGGATCAGCGACAGGCCGATGCCCACCACCGCCACCAGGATCGAGAAGAAGGCCGTGGTCTTGAACGAGGCGAGATAGCCCGGGTCTTCAAACAGGGCCTTGAAGTTGTCCAGCCCCACCCATTCGGTGGACATGCCAAAGCTGTCCTGCATCTGGAAYGACTGCACCAGGGCCTGGCCTGCGGGCCAGAAGAAGAACACGCTGATGATGACCAGCTGGGGAGCCAGAAGCACCCAGGGTAGCCACGCAGAGCGGAAAAGTACGCGTTTTTCCATGACGAAACTCTCAAAAAGAAAACCCCGCCGCCCCGTGAACCAGGTTGGTTGACGGGGCGGCGGGCTTTCGATGTCGCCCAGCCGGGTGGCCAGGTGGCATCGACAGATGGTGGACCGTGCTTACTTGTTGGCGCGTGCGAAGCGGGCCAGCTGCTCGTTGCCACGTGTCACGGCGGTGTCCAGGGCTTCCTTGGGCGACTTCTTGCCCGACCAGATCTGTTCGGTTTCCTCGTCGATGATCGAGCGGATTTGCACGAAGTTGCCCAGGCGGATGCCACGCGACTTGTCGGTGGCCTTGCGGATCATCTGCGTCACGGCCACGTCGGTGCCGGGGTTCTTGTCATAGAAGCCAGACGCCTCGGTGAGCTTGTAGGCGCCCATGGTCACGGGCAGGTAGCCGGTGCGCTGGTGGCTGGCAGCCTGCACCTTGGTGTCGTTCAGGAAGTTCAGGAAGCTGGCCACGCCCTTGTATTCCTCGGGCTTCTTGCCGGCCATCACCCACAGGCTGGCGCCGCCGATGGCGGTGTTCTGTGGGGCACCCTTCACATCGGGGTAGTAAGGCAGGGTGGAGATGCCGTAGGCAAACTTTGCTTCCTTGGCCACGCGGGCGTACAGGCCCGACGAGCCGGTGATCATGGCGCATTCACCAGAGGGGAAGGACGCATCGGCCGTGTTGTTGCGGCCCTTGTAGACAAAGCTGCCTTCCTTGGAGGCCTTGGCCAGGTTCTCGAAGTGGCGAACGTGCAGCGGGGTGTTGATCTGCAGTTGCGCGTCGTTGCCGTCAAAGCCGTTGTTCTTGGAGGCGAACAGGGTGTTGTGCCACAGCGAGAAGCTCTCCAGCTGCGTCCAGCTCACCCAGCTGGTGGTGAACGGGCAGCTGTGGCCGCTGGCCTTGAGCTTGGAAGCGGCGGCAAACACTTCGGGCCAGGTCTTGGGCGGCTTGTCGGCGTCCAGACCAGCCTTCTTGAAGGCGTCCTTGTTGTAATAGAAGATGGTGGTCGAGCTGTTGAGCGGGTAGCTCAGCATCTGGCCGTTGGGGGCGGTGTAGTAACCGGCCACTGCGGACACATACTCGGTGGGTTCAAACTTGAAGCCCGCGTCGTTCAGCACCTTGGCTGCAGGCACRATGGCGCCCTTGCTGGCCATCATGGTGGCGGTGCCCACTTCGAACACTTGCAGGATGTGGGGGGCATTGCCAGCGCGGAAGGCGGCAATGGCGCCGGTCATCGATTCGTCATACTGGCCCTTGTACGTGGGCACGACCTTGTACTGGGATTGGCTGGCGTTGTATTGCTTGGCCAAGTCGTTGACCCAGTCGCCCAGCGCTGCACTCATCGAGTGCCACCATTGGATCTCAATGGGTGCCTGTGCTTGCGCAGGTGCGCAGACCGACATGGCAACAGCAGCGCAGACCGCCAGAAGCTTCGTTTTCATGAATATTTCCTCCGAGGATGACGAAAAGCACAAGGGCCGGATGCTATGCAGCCTCTGTGACATTGATATGTCGTTGTCGCATGAGCCCGCGCCCTGCAACAACCGGGGAAACCCCTTGGGGTACCCGTGAGGGGTGCGATTGTGACCTTTTTGTGACAAGGTGTGGCGCATTTGCCGAGGCTTGCAAGGTTTTGTGCAATGCACCATGCTGGTGACTGTTCACATGCGTGGGCACCCTCGGTTCGTTCGCGCCGTCGCGCGCCGGGCGTTTCCTTCTCCTATCCCTTCTCCTTCATCGCCATGGCCACCAATTCGCTCGACAAGAACAAGATCAAGTTTCTGCTGCTCGAAGGCATCCACTCCTCCGCAGTGGATGTGATCCGGGCGGCAGGCTATACGCAGATCGAGACGGTGTCCGGTGCGCTGCCGGACGAGGAACTGAAGCGCAAGATCGCCGATGTGCACTTTGTGGGCATTCGCTCGCGCACGCAGCTGACCGAAGAGGTGTTTGCCCAGGCCCATAAGCTGGTGGCCGTGGGCTGCTTTTGTATTGGCACCAACCAGGTGGACCTGAACGCGGCGCGCGAGCGCGGCATTGCGGTGTTCAACGCGCCGTACTCCAACACCCGCTCGGTGGCCGAACTGGTCCTGGCCGAAGCCATTTTGCTGCTGCGTGGCGTGCCCGAGAAAAACGCGGTGGCCCACCGGGGCGGCTGGCTCAAGAGCGCCGATAACGCGTATGAGATCCGYGGCAAGACCCTGGGCATCGTGGGCTACGGCTCCATCGGCRCCCARCTSTCGGTGCTGGCCGAGGCCATGGGCATGCACGTGGCCTTCTTTGATGTGGTCAACAAGCTGCCCCTGGGC
>NZ_JBGFFF010000067.1:0-25892 GCF_056175785.1 Acidovorax sp. LjRoot204 | reverse complement strand
GCTACACCCAGAGCCCCGACGTGTGTCCCACGTCGATGCAGGAGCTGGCCGAGGTCAAGCAGATGCTGGGCAAGGACGCAGGCCGTCTGCAGGGCATTTTTGTAACGGTGGACCCGGAGCGCGATACGCCCGAAGTGCTCAAGGCCTACATGGCCAACTTCGACCCGAGCTTCTTGGCGCTGCACGGCACACCCGAGCAACTGGCCGCCGTCGCCAAGGACTTCAAGATCTATTACAAGAAAGTTGATGGCAAGACGCCCACCAGCTACACCATGGACCACTCTGCAGGTAGCTACGTGTACGACCCCGCAGGGCGCCTGCGGGTCTACAACCGCTATGGCAGCGGCGCACAGGCCCTGGCGGCCGATGTGAAGGTGTTGTTGGCCGAGGCCGGGGGCTGAGCCCCTCCAGCCCCTGAGTGACCCGGGGCCTGTGTCAGGCCGCCGTTATGCGAGGCACTGTGCGGCCCCGCATGAGTTGATGCTCTTGGGCCTTATTCGGCCTTGATGCCCCGCATCGCAATCACGCCGCCCAGCAGATTGGTGTCGGCCTTGATGCGGTTGGCCAAGCCTTCGGGAGACGAGCCCACCGTTTGCCACCCCTGCTGAAACAGCTTGCTGCGCACGTCTTCGCTGCGGGCGATCTCGCTGATCAGCGCGGCCAGCTTGGCCTGGATGGGCTTGGGCATGGTGGAAGGCGCTGCGAAGGCGTTCCAGATTTCCAGGTTGAAGTTGCTGATGCCTGCCTCGGCCAGGCTCGGCACCTCGGGTGCCAGCGGGCTGCGCCCGGAGGAGGTCACGCCGATCGCGCGCAGCTTGCCCGCACGCACCTGGGCCTGCGCCAGCGCCGGGGGCAGCAGCGCCATCTGCAGCTGGCCGCCCAGCATCGCGTTGGCCACCTGCGGATAGCCAGGGTAGGGCACATGCACGGGGTTGATGTTGCTGCGCGCCTTGAGCAGCTCGGTGCCGATGTGGCCCACCGTGCCCACGCCTGGCGTGCCGTAGCTCCACTTGTCACCACCATTGCGTGCTGCCACGAAGAAGTCGCGGGCACTGCTGTTGGCGGCCACGCCGGGCTGGTTGACGGGTGCAGTCAGAATCAGCGGTGAGGTGCCGATCAGGCTCAGCGGTGCCAGGTCCTTGATCGGGTCATACGGAACCGCCGGGTTCAGCAGCTTGGCAATCGTCATGTTGCCGTTGATCATCAGCCCGATGGTGTGATCGTCACGGGCCTTGGCCACTGCGTCGGCGCCAATGTTGCCGCCTGCGCCCACCTTGTTGTCCACAATCACGGGCTGGCCCAGGGCCTTGGACAGGGGCTCCGAGAACGTGCGTGCCGTCAGGTCCGGCGACGAGCCCGCAGGAAAGCCCACGATGATCTTCAGCGGCTTGGTGGGCCAGGCCAGCGAAGTGGGCGCAGTGGCAGCAGCCTTGCCGGCGCTTTGCGCCAGGGCCCAGGGGGATGCGGCAGCCAGCGCGATCAACAGCGAAGCACGGCGGGAAACACGGCCAGGAAAGGCGGGACGTGAGGGCATGGGGTGCAATCTCCTTGAAGAATATTCGGGGGCCCAAACGACGCGGGGCCCCAGAACTGGGGCCCCGCGAGGCAACTTCTGCAGCAGGGGATATTAACCCCGCTGCCCGGACCGGTCAGGCGTATTCGGCCAGSGCCTTYTTCATCTTCTTCATGGCMGCSACTTCGATCTGGCGAATGCGCTCGGCGCTCACGCCGTACACCGCCGCCAGGTCGTGCAGCGTCATGCCGCCSSWRCCGTCGTCRTTGACCTTGAGCCAGCGCTCTTCSACGATGCGGCGGCTGCGSTCGTCCAGGCTGGCCAGTGCGTTGGCAATGCCGTCGGTAGCCAGGGCGTCACGTTGGCGCGACTCGATCATGGCCGTGGGCTCGTGCGATGCATCGGCCAGGTAGGCAATGGGGCCAAACGCCTGCTCGCCATCGTCGGCGGGGGCCGGGTCCAGCAATACGTCGCCACCCGCCATGCGGGTTTCCATTTCGATGACTTCTTCGCGCTTCACATTGAGCTGCGCGGCCACGGCGTCGATCTCATGGTCCGACAGGGTGTCGCGGTGCGTGGCGGCATCGGCGGCTGAGGCATCGGCCTTGAAGCCCTGCTTCATGGAGCGCAGGTTGAAGAACAGCTTGCGCTGSGCCTTGGTSGTCGCSACCTTGACCATGCGCCAGTTCTTCAGGATGTAYTCGTGGATCTCGGCCTTGATCCAGTGCATGGCGTAGCTCACCAGGCGCACGCCCTGGTCGGGGTCGAAGCGCTTGACGGCCTTCATCAGGCCCACATTGCCTTCCTGGATCAGGTCGCCATGGGGCAGTCCGTAGCCCAGGTACTGGCGTGCAATCGAAACCACGAGGCGCAGGTGCGACATCACCAGCCGGCCGGCGGCGTCCAGATCGTTGTTGTCCTTGAGCTGGCGTGCGTAAGTCTGCTCTTCTTCGTGCGTGAGCAGGGGCAGGCGGTTGACGGCCGAAATGTAGGCGTCCAGATTGCCCAAGGGGGGCACCAGCGCCCAGGGATTGGCGGGCGCCAGAGACATCGTCGCGGTTCCAGATTGAATGTTCATTCCGGGAATCCTTTCCTCTAAGCCATGATATTAGCACTCTCTCTGATTGAGTGCTAAGCCCGGAGTTCCCGTCGGGTTGCTCATTGATACCGTTGGACTTTTTTGAGTCAAATTGCTGTCGATTCCACTCGAGTTTTGTATTTTTCTCATTGAATTTTGTATTATTCAGATACCCTAAAGTTCACGCAACTATTTGATTTTTAAAAGAAATTTCAGTTTCCCCCAAAGCGACCCGTACTGCCCATGTCTACTTTTTTGGGCAAAAACTCCGATAACGTGGCCCCGCCCTTCCGGGCAAGGTTTCGGATGCCGAAGGCTTAGAGGCATGGCACAGCGGCTTAGGATAAGTTGGTTGGTGTAAGTGCTCGCTGACTTTTGGTGCCTGATCAACGGCTGACAGCTTGAGAGGATTAGGCCCCTTCCATGTATCTTCGGATGGTGCATCGTCGGTCGCTCTTTCCATCACTAACGAACTATGTGTTCGTCAGGAGGAAGCCTCCCCCGGCGTTCAAGTTAATGGTGCGCGACCGTCAGGTCTAGGCTGCTCAGAGACATTCGAGGCTGGCAGTCCGAGCGGCTGCTTCGATTGGTAGCCACCATTCGCAGGGCGGCGGCGCATACGGCCGCTATGCTTCCGAGACCGGCCGCTCGGCTGTTGGCTACCACGAACCGATTTGAGCGGCCGGTTCGGCGCCGGTCGACAGGTTGAAACCGACCCCTATGCGTAGTTCTTAACTATGGCGAGTTCGCGCTTGGCTTCACTGGCAATGTGAAACGCCCCATTGAACATGACGACGGAGCCCCTCATCAGCTCAATCCGCAATTGGCCACCCGGAATGTCGGACCAAGGCCGGATCTGGCGCAGAACATCGTCTGCTGTCGTGATCGAGCGATCGCAATCAGCGAGGTTCGAACACCGGCCGGTGATTCCGCTTGAACTGCTCCAGGCCTTCGACGCGGATCCGATCAATCCAGGCATCAGCTTGCATGCCGGACGCGCCCAGGTCGATGGCCGCCTCGCGCATCAGGTGAAGTTCCGTGCGCAATGTCGTCGGCATGATCCCCTGATCGTCGGTATTGACGGTCACAGGGATGGCGCCGCGCCTCAAGCCGAAGCGATTGCACGGACCGCCTTGTCTCAGATCGTCTGGGTTGGGCGGATTCCAGCGCAGCAGGGGGTGTTCACGATAGGAGTTCAGCGGGCCGATGTAGACATTGGACGTCGGGTTGGCTTCCAAAACGAGGCCGAGCTGCTCGTACTCGTCCAGGAGATGATCCTGGAGCGCTTCCATGAATTCGACTGTTGATTTCCACGCAAACCTAACCCACCATTTCCATCTCGATCTGACCCACCCTGGTTCGTGAACTTCACGCTCACGTTGTGGATAAGTTCTTGGTCGCCTTCTCCTTCTTGGTGGTCTGTGGTGGTTGCTGTGCGGAGCTGTTCTTGAACCTGTAGCTGTCGTTGCCGGTTTCCAGAATATGGCAGTGATGCGTGAGCCGGTCCAGCAGTGCCGTGGTCATCTTCGCATCTCCGAACACATTGGCCCACTCGCTGAAGCTCAGGTTGGTGGTGATCACGACGCTCGTGCGCTCGTACAGTTTGGACAGCAGGTGGAACAGCAAGGCTCCTCCAGAGGCACTGAATGGCAGGTAGCCCAGCTCGTCCAGAATCACCAGATCGGCATAGGCCAACCGGTGGGCCAACTGTCCGGGCTTGCCGTTGGCCTTCTCCTCCTCCAACGCATTGACCAGTTCCACCGTGGAGAAGAACCGCACCCTGCGGTGATGGTGCTCGATGGCTTGCACCCCGAGGGCTGTGGCGATGTGGGTCTTGCCCGTCCCCGGTCCACCCACCAGCACCACGTTGTTGGCGTCCTCCAAGAATTCACAGCGGTGCAGCTGGCGCACCAGCGCCTCGTTCACCTCACTGTGGCCGAAGTCAAACCCAGCCAGGTCCCTGTACGCCGGGAACCTGGCCACCTTCAATTGGTAGGCCACCGAGCGCACCTCCCGCTCGGCGGTCTCGGCCTTGAGCAGTTGGGACAGGATGGGCTGTGCTGCATCAAAGGCCGGTGCACCTTGCTCGGCCAGCTCAGCGACAGCCTGGGCCATGCCGTGCATCTTGAGCTCGCGCAGCATGATCACGATAGAAGCGATGGCAGGGTCATGACGCATAGCGCACCTCCCTCAATTGGTCGTAACGACGCACATTGGCTTGGGGTTCCACCGCCAGCTTGAGGGCCTGCGGCGATGTGACCGGTGCTGGAGCGGGCTTGCCGTCCAGCAAGCGGTGCAGCACGTTCAGGATGTGCGTCTTGCTGGCAGCCCCTGACTCCAGTGCCAACTCCACTGCAGCGAGCACAGCCTGTTCATCGTGGTGCAGCACCAGTGCCAGTACCTCCACCATCTCCCGGTCGCCGCCGGGTTGCTTGAGCAAGGTGGCCTGCAGTCGCTTGAAGGCCGCTGGCAGTTCCAGGAACGGCGCGCCATTGCGCAAGGCCCCGGGCTTACGCTGCAGCACCGCCAGGTAGTGGCGCCAGTCGTACACTGTCTGTCCCGCACCATGGTGGTTACGCTCGATCAAGCGCTGGTGCTCGCACACGATCTGGCCTTCGGCGGCAATCACCAAGCGATCCGCGTAGACCCGCAGGCTCACGGGTCGGTTGGCGAATGGCGCCGGCACGCTGTAGCGGTTGCGCTCGAAGTGGATCAGGCAGGTGGGAGAGACTCGCTTCGTGTGCTCAACAAAGCCATCGAAGGGACGCGGTACCGGCATCAAGGCAGCCCGCTCCGCGGCCCAGACATCCGCAACGGTACCCGGCAGCTTGCCGTGCTCGATCTCGTGCCACAGGGCCACACAACGCTCCTGAAGCCAATCATTGAGCTCCACAAGGCCAGGGAATGGCGGCACGACCTGCCACAGGCGATGGCGGGCATCGCGCACGTTCTTCTCCACTTGGCCCTTCTCCCAGCCCGACGCGGGATTGCAGAACTCGGCCTCGAACAGGAAGTGGCTGACCATGGCTGCAAAGCGCGCATTGACGTCGCGCTCCTTGCCACGGCGCACCCGGTCTACGGCGGTGCGCATGTTGTCGTAGATGCCACGGCGGGGTACACCGCCCAGGACTACGAACGCATGGTTGTGGGCATCGAACAGCATCTCATGCGTCTGCAAGGGATAGGCGCGCAGGTAGAACGCTCGGCTGTGGCTGAGCTTGAAGTGGGCTACCTGCAGCTTGGTGCGCACGCCGGCGAGAACAGCCCAGTCCTCGCTCCAGTCGAACTGGAAGGCCTCACCCGGACCGAAGGCCAAGGGAACGAAGGTGCCGCGCCCGGTGGTCTGCTGCGCCACGAGGCGCTGCTCTTGCCAGATCCGGGCGAAGGCCGCTACGCGGTTGTAGGAGCCGCCGTAACCGAGCGCCTGCAGATCGATGTACATCTGCTTGACGGTGCGCCGCTGCTTGCGTGAGCGCCCCGCCTCGGTCTTGAGCCAGCCCGAGAGCTTCGATGCGAAGGGATCGAGCTTGGAAGGACTGACTCGCTTGGCGTAGTGCGGCTCGGCCTCGCCTGCGCGCAGGTACTTGCGGATGGTGTTGCGCGAGAGGCCCGTGCGGCGGGCGATCT
The DNA here is from genome assembly GCF_056175785.1 of Acidovorax sp. LjRoot204. Lineage (NCBI taxonomy): Bacteria > Pseudomonadati > Pseudomonadota > Betaproteobacteria > Burkholderiales > Comamonadaceae > Acidovorax > Acidovorax sp. LjRoot204. The sequence continues at coordinate 19,674 of NZ_JBGFFF010000067.1, read as the reverse complement.
CCCTGATGGACAACTGCTCTCGCAGGGCCCAGCGCCTGATGACACTCAGTGTTGCCACGTCTATCACTCCTGGTCTCCTGCTGCTCAGCAAAGCAGCAGGTTAGGGTTAGTACGTGGATCAGATTTAGATGGAAATCCTGGCGGTTAGTGGGTCACTTCTGCGTGGAAATCAACAGCGACACATTCAAATCTTCGTATGATTTACCTTGCAATCACCTCAGAGGGCCTCGCTCAAGCGCTGCGTGTAGCGAAGAATGATGACGCGGTATGGTGTGGTGCCGATGCGATTTCAGAGACAGCATGGGCCGCGTTACCCGCGCCGAGTTGCACTCGCTTTGTTTACGAGTTAGGGGATGGAGTTTTGGTGGATGACGCTGTTAGCACCATCGAAGAGCATCACCCCGGGCAGACTATTTGGATCGAGGCGACATCTCCTCCATGACCTGGAGCGGCCAGAACCGGTCGTTCGCCAGTCCGTCAGAACCCTCCGTGAGCCCTCATTCAATAAGCTATGAACCGCTGGACTCCAATTTCTCGTGACGAGCTGGAGGGGCTATTGTCCGATCAGCTCGCCAAGTGCTTACAAGAACACGCTGAACAGTTTGCCCGCTTTCGCGTCCCATTTCGCATCGCATCGGTCATGCGTGGCGGTGTGAGCGAATCAGTATTTATCGTGGCACAGCTTGGGCAAGTAGCCATCTACTACGAAGACGTTGAAGAAGGGTTCAACGTTTCAGAGGTCGCATCCGACGGCTCCCTCATCACCCCCGGGTTCGAGCAGTGGACTATCACCGATGCAATTCAACACCTTCTCGCCCTCTCTCACGATAGCGTTCGGAGCGAGCCTGATACTGCCCGTCGTTGACAGGCAAAGCTCGGCCAGAAGCAGCCTTGGGTCTAAAGAATGAAACCACAACTTCGGATCAGGGTCAGCACCGTGCTGCTAAGCGTAGGCTTGCTTCTACTGCCTTGGTCATCAACGCTGCTCGCAACCCCCAAGCTCCCTGCATCTATGAATGGCATCCAGCATTTTGTGAACGGCATGATTCTGGATGTTGGGCCCCTGTTGTTTTGCGTGGCTTTTTTCATCGCCTCAGGCCTTCTCGTCGCTGCAATCTGGCGGCGGCAATGGACATGCGCAAGCCAGTCAATTGCTGAAATGTCAGCCAGTGTTCTGGCTTTCAGCGCAGTTCCAGCCTACTAATTCAGCGCCTCATCGACCTTGAAATGGAACTAGTTCTGACGTCCGCTATGGGCCCAAAGCAGACATTAGCCCGAAGGTCAAAGGTCCCTGTGAAGCTGAACTTCTGCACCAATGCGCTGCAACGAAAAACACATTGCATCAGCATAACGATCGTCGGAAAGTAGTACCTGTAGTGGCTGGCGGGCGGCGACCGCGCTAATTAACGGCGATGGAACTAGATTCGACATTTCAAAGAGTGGTCTAACGTAAAGGTGACCGGCACGTTAGGTCGCATGCTCAGTAGCCTCCGATCAGAGCAATGCCCAAGCTGATCGCGGCGATCGGAAGCAGGACTAGCCCGACATACCACCCGTATCGCAGCACTTCACAGAACCGAACGAAGCCTTCGTCGCCGGTCTGCGCGTAAGAGCGTTCTTGCAAGAACGTTAGCACGTGGTTTCCGGGCGAAGTGCGCCGCAGCCAGATCCAGGCCTCTGGTTCGCCCCAGTGTTCCCACACTAAGGGATAGCGCCGCCTGAGCAAGAGCGCCATAGCGCTGGTCCCAACACACAGCAGGACCAACGTGCCGAATGCTACGTATGCCAGAACAGACGCAATGGTGCTCATGCGATCTAACGTAATGTAGACCGCACCAAGCCGCAGGCTATATCTGGCGCTTGCGGTCTAAATTGGCGCGAAAGAAGCACGGAAAGGGGCTTGTAGCCTAGCTTGACGGCGCATTTTCTGTACGAAAATACAGTACCAAATTCAGCCATGAAACCCGCCTCCCCTCCTGTGTTGCGCGCCACACGGTTGCTGGATTTGGTCCGTGAGCGAATTCGTTCCAAACACTATAGCTTTGCGCATGGGGCTGTGCCACGCCATGGAGTCGTTCATCGTCAAACGACGGCTTTGTGGCTGTGCACTGACCAACTGCTCTGGGCCCACAGCCGTCCTTGATAGCTTCCCAAACCTGCCTCTGCGGGACTGGTTAAGCTCCATCACTCATCCTAGAAAGAACTTCTCAGGTCATGTCCCTAAAGGATTTCCCCCTCTCTTGGCGTTGGACGGACGAAAAGTACACACCAATCCCGCTTGACGTTCTTTTACGAATCGAGCCGCTGGAATTTGCATTGTCGGATGCACTATTTGAACAATCTCTAGCCTTCAATGGAACAGATGGCCTGAATCAGAGCCTGTTCTCGATCAAGTGCCTAGAAACCAGCGACATCGACCCCATTCACGCTACGAATTGGCTGTTAACTTGCCATGACGATAAGGAGACACGCGTCTTCCTTTCTTGGGGGCCAAGGACTGCGATTTCGACAACCTGGGGAATATTCGCGCACTACTGGGATTCGTTCTGTTATCCCGCCAGTGATGACCTCACCGTCTGGTCAGAAAGTCTCGATTGGGTCTTCGCCTACCAGCACAGGGAATTGATGCAATTCGGCAAGCGTCAGAAGCTCGATTCACCTTAGCGTGACTGTCTGCTTCTGGCCGTATGTTGCCAAGCCTCGATCACTCTACCTACCGGCGAGCTTGAGGAGCGCGGGACCAAACATGAAGGCGCCGATTAGCAAGATGACTGGTACGCCAATAGCAAACCAGATCATCAATCGTCCCTCCCTCTTGAAATGGTGATTGACGCTCTTGGCGCTGTCAGTGGAGACTGCTTCTTCGTGGGACTCGTTCGTGTTGTTCAAGAAATGCTTCCGCAACGATTCATCTGACTGCTATTGGCCGAATTCTGCCCGACGGCGAGGGACGCTACCGGGCCCAGAGCAGACAATGCACACGCTCCTGAGCGGTCATTCCATTTTCGTCATCTGCTCGAACCCAGTGAGAAAAACGAGGGGTATTCAGTTGGCGCACTTAAAGTTTCGTACACCCACGTCAAGGGCGGCGGTGACGGAGGCGCAGTTTGGTCAGTCAAAGACCGGACGTGTGAAAGGTAGGCGCCTGCAAATTTGGTACCGTCGATGAGGATAGATGTCCCGGAGCACATCGTGACGGTGCCTTCGGGCCCAGCTATAAAAATATACGAAAGTGCTGGGAACAATGGAATTCCGCAGTCCCCTGAACCCCTACCTGAATAGATCTGGGAAGGCGGAGGCGTCGATGCCTTGATGACTTCCAACAATCTGTAACGAGCAACATACCCCGGCCAGCCTTGCGGCTCTTTCATATCGCTGGTTTCATCTGTTGCGATAACTTGAGCCACGACGATAAAAGTGGCATCTGCAACGCGCTCCGATGTTGATATAGCTTTGTTGCACGAGCACGCAAAAACACTTTCAGCAAGGCCCAGCGTTAAAGCAACCACCGACATGACCATTCGGACCCATGTCAATTTGAGGTGAGGGTGGCTCATAAAACGTATGTCTTCTTTTGGCCGGTAGCCGCCAGTGCTGCTGCACTATTATTTTGATGCTGTCGCGTTTAAATTGATTGACCGCTTCCCGAGTCCATGAGCCATCGCTAAGACCGTCGAAAAGTACAATTTGCGCATGTTGAAAGCTCCCCAAATTCTAGTCAGGACGCTTGTCCTTGCTGCCAGTGCGGCAGCCCTCTTCGGCTGCGGTCAGCGGGGGCCGTTGTATCTGCCCACCGGCCCTGCGGCAAGCCAGCGTGCCACGCTACCGCAAACACTCACCCCGGGCAACGACGCCAGCGGTGCGCCAACGCCCGCTGCCACCGCCTCCCAGCCACGCTGACGCACGCAGCCGCCTGCGCAGGATCGCCAGGCAATGCGGTTTCGCTTGATTTCCATCAAGCACAAAGCTTAGGGGTACTCGTACAGTCTGCGCTTTATTGCACCGCAGGATGGCCATGGCCCTGGAACTCTACCGCGACAAAAATCATGCTTGCCTGATGTTCACCGACCTCATTGAGGAAGATGGACAGGCCGTGCAGGCCAATCAGTTCCTGATCGTGGACGACGACACCGGCGCCATCATCGACCCGGGCGGCAACCTCGCTTTCAACGAGCTGTTCATGGGGATGACCAAACATTTCCCGCCGCACAAGCTGTCGTACCTGATCGCCTCGCACGCAGACCCGGACATCATTGCCTCGCTGGACCGCTGGATGACCAGCACCAAGGCCAACCTGGTGATCTCGCGTGTCTGGGAGCGCTTTGCACCGCACTTCACCAAGGTGGGCAAAACCGAAAACCGCGTGATCGGTGTGCCAGACGGTGGCGGCCACCTGCCCCTGGGACGCCATGAACTGGTGCTGCTGCCTGCGCACTTCATGCACTCCGAGGGCAATTTCCACTTCTACGACCCGGTCAGCCGCATCCTGTTCACAGGCGACCTGGGCGTGTCGATGATGTCGGGGGCCGAGGCCCGTGTGCCGGTGACTGACCTCAAGGCGCACATTCCGCGCATGGAGGGGTTCCACCGCCGCTATATGGTGTCCAACAAAATCCTGCGCCTGTGGGCACGCATGGCCCGGCAGCTCGACATTGCCATGATCGTGCCGCAGCATGGTGCCCCGATCATGGGCAAGGAAGCCATTAGCGACTTCTTTGAATGGATCGAGAACCTGATGTGCGGCATCGACCTGTTCGATGACCGCGCCTACCAGATTCCCACCGCGTACATCGACCCTGTGACCCGGCAGATGCGCCCTGCGCTGCGGGCAGTCAATGGGTAAGTACTGGTCAAATCGACTGCAAGCGCTACAACTATATGCCCAATAAGCTATAAATTTAATAGCATTCAACTTCCCGGAGATCCAGCGGCTGTCCGTCTTGCCGCTGCACCACCCGGTGCAGCCGACCGCTTTTGCAGTCGGTGCCAAAGCCTCCACCCCAGCAGCGCGCCGAGGATGGCGGCATAGATGGCCACTTCACCAAAATTGTTCTTGCCAGCACGCATCCAGAAAAAGTGCAGCACCGCCAACCCTGCCACCGCATACACGGTGCGGTGCAGCGCCTGCCAGCGTTTGCCACCCAGTGCCTTGATCGCACGATTGAATGACGTGGCGGCCAGCAGGGCCAGCAGCACCAGGGCCAATGTACCCACCAGAATGAATGGCCGCTTAGCGATGTCGTGCAGGATGTCCGGGATGTCAAAACCCATGTCGAACCAGCTGTAGCTCAGCAGGTGCAGCACGCCATAAAAAAACACGAACAGCCCCAGCATGCGCCGAAACCGAGCCAGCTGAGGAGTGGAGGTGATGACGCGCAGTGGAGTGATGGCCAGCACCAGGCAGAGCGCCCGCAGTGTCCAGTCACCGGTTGCCCGGATCAATGCCTCTGCAGGGTTGGCTCCCAGCTGGTTCGCCACCGCCGCATAGACCAGCCATGCCAGCGGCAACAGGCACAACACAAACACCGCTGGCTTGGCGACGGGGTGGAGCAGTAGTTTTCGCATCGCGATCAAGAGAAGACCACAGCCTCATACACCGCCAACGATGGCGCCGAGACCAGGGCCATCAGTAGAACTTCTTGAGGTCCATGCCGGCGTAAAGCTGGCCAACCTGGGCTTCGTAGCCGTTGAACATCAACGTCTTGCGCTTCTTGGCAAACAAGCCGTCTTCACCAATGCGCCGCTCGGTCGCCTGGCTCCAGCGGGGGTGGTCCACATTGGGGTTCACGTTGGAATAGAACCCGTACTCCTGCTGGGCCGCCTTGTTCCACGCGGTGCCTGGTTCCTTTTCGACAAAGCGGATCTTCACAATGCTCTTGGCGCTCTTAAAGCCGTACTTCCAYGGCACCACSAKRCGCACCGGYGCRCCGTTCTGGTTGGGCAGCACYTCGCCGTACATGCCAAARGCCAGCARMGTSAGMGGGTGCATGGCYTCGTCCATGCGCAGGCCTTCSRYRTARGGCCAGTCSAGCACGCGCGAGCCSACGAAKGGCATCGTGGCCTTGTCGGCCAGGGTCACGAACTCGACGTACTTGGCGCTGCCCTGGGGCTCCACCCGCTTGATCAGCTCGGCCAGCGAGTACCCCACCCACGGGATGACCATGGACCAGCCTTCCACGCACCGCAAGCGGTAGATGCGTTCTTCCTGCGCGCTGAGCTTGATCAGGTCTTCAATGCCGTATTTGCCGGGCTTCTTGACCAGGCCCTCGACCTCCACCGTCCATGGGCTGGTCTTGAGGGTGTGCGCATTGCGGGCGGGGTCGGCCTTGTCGGTGCCAAATTCGTAGAAGTTGTTGTAGGTGCTCGCGTCCTTGTAGTCCGTGAGCTTCTCCATGGAGACCGCACCTGCCACCGCCGACTTGGCGCCCGCCAGAGGCGCCAGCTTGCCGGGACGCGTGACCGCCACCTGCTGCGCCAGGGCCTCACGGCCCGCCCAGGCCGCCATTGCCGCACCTGCGGCACCGCCTGCCATCAGCTTGAGCATCTGACGGCGGTCTTCATAGACCGAGCGGGGAGTGATTTCGGAGGAATGTGGGTGGTGAAAACCCGAATCGCGCGAGGGGATCAGCATKGTGGCTCCGGTGATGTGGGGTGAGACAGCTGCAGCGGTAGAGCAGAACAACTGTTAGTTCGTTCCCTGGACCGCTCAGGTTACACCGAAGACGCAATAGTTGTTGCGCGCCACCGAATGCCCGACATGCCTGCCGCGCCTGCCAACAATCTCGCGGGGAGTCGTTAGCAGGCCTTGAATCATCACAGCGTGCCGTAGCTGTGCAGGCCGCTCAGGAACATATTGACGCCCAGGAACGCAAACGTTGTCACCGCCAGGCCAACCAGCGCCCACCAGGCGGACACGGTACCGCGCAAGCCCTTCATGAGCCGCATGTGCAGCCACGCCGCGTAGTTGAGCCAGACGATCAGCGCCCAGGTCTCCTTCGGATCCCAGCTCCAGTAGCCGCCCCAGGCSTCGGCSGCCCAYAGCGCGCCGAGCACSGTGGCRATGGTGAAGAASGCAAAGCCSACCGCAATGGACTTGTACATCACGTCATCCAGAATCTCGAACGAGGGCAGACGCGCCGCGATGCGCTTGCGCCCCAGCAGGATGCCCGCAACGATCAGCGCAGAAATGCCGAAGTACACCATCCAGTAGCTGCCGCCATTCTCCGTCGCACCCTGGCGGAACACGATGGGCTCGAAACACAGCACCACGCCCAGCAGCCACAGCGGCGCCAGCTTGTACCAACGGGTTTCGGTGGCCTGCTSCTTGATGAGGTAGGCAAACGCCACCATGGCCGACAGCGCAAACGTGCCGTAACCGATGAAGTTGGCGGGCACATGCAGCTTCATCCACCAGCTCTKSAGCGCRGGSACCAGCGGCTGKATCTCRTGCGCWTYGCGCACCACGGTGTACCAGAGCAGGAAGCCCACCGCCGCGCTCACCACCAGCATCACGAAGCCGCCCAGGGCGCGCGTGTCGTACTGCTCTTCGTAGTACAGGTAGAACGCTGCTGTCATCCAGCAGAACAGCACGAACACTTCGTAGAGGTTGCTCACCGGGATGTGGCCGATGTCCGGACCGATCAGGTAACTTTCGTACCAGCGCACCAGGGTGCCAATGAGCGCCATGGCCACCGCCACCCACGCAATGCGCGAGCCCAGCATGCTCATGGTCTTGCCTTCGCCACGTGCAAACATCCCCACCCAGTAAAACGCCGTGCTGATGAAAAACAGCATGCTCATCCACAGGATGGCCGACTGGCTGGACAGGAAATACTTGAGGCCGAACACTGTGTCGGCCCGCGCCAAGCTGCCTGCCCCGTCTTGCTGGTACAGGCCAATGGCCATGAGCGCCACGGCCGCCACCACCAGCATCAGCACSCGCAGCGGGCGCCAGAACCAGCCCAGCCAGATGGTGCTCGGAATGGCGCCCAGCAAAATGCCTTTTTCGTAGACATCCATGAAGGCCCCGTAGCGCTGCAGCGCAYACAACGCCCCCACGGCCACGATGGCGGCAAACAGCCAGTCAAACCAGTTGCGGCGAGCGAAGAACCCCTCGTTCAGGGTGATCGTGGTGACGGTCGAGGAAGAAGTCGCGGTGTTCATGCGGTGCCTTCGCGGGGCGATGCCCCGATCAGTTTTTGTGCGAGCTGGACAAACTCCTGGTCGCCATCCATGGTCTTGCGGTTGGTGGACAGGGCCATGGTGGCGTGGGTGCGGCCATCCTGCGGAGCCACCCAGACCCACACGCGCCGCTCGCGCACGTAGAGCATGGCAAAAACGCCCAGGATCAGCAAGGCGCAGCCCAGATAGACAACATTCTTGCCAGGGGCTCGCGCCACCTGGAACACGCTGGCCTGGACCTGGGTGAAGTCCTTGAGTTCAAACGCCAGGGGTGCAGGGTAGATCTGCGCATCGCTGAGCGAGAGCACGGCCTGTGTCATGAAACCCCGGGTCTGCTCGTCCTGCGGCAATGGCGGAAGCCCCTCGCGCTGGCGCGACAGCTGGGCCAGCTCGAACAACGTGCCATTCAGAATGCGCACCAGGACCTCGCCTGCGCGCGCGCGTTCGGCCTCGGGCACATTGGCTTCCATGAAGTCCGACACGGCCTGCAGCCCGCCCGTGGGCTTGCCATCGACCATGCCCCGCCCCGCAAACAGCGCCAGCGCACGCACGGCCGACTGCTGCAATTGCTCGGCCAGCTCCGGGCGCGAGGCATCCATGGCCTGAGACACATAGCGGCGCACCGCCTGCTCCCGGGCCTGGGGGTCCGCCAGCGCAGCCTTCATGCGCATGAAACCATCCATACTGCCCTTGTCATCGGCCGGCACCCGCAGGTAGCGGAAGGGCTCTGCCGGAGACTCGCGCACACCGAGCAGGAACACCGGCACGCCGTCGCCGGTGTCCACCGGCAGCATGTAGTTATGGAACTCGCTGGCCTGGCCAGCCGCATCACGCAGCTTGTAGCTCACGCTGGGGCCCACATTGCGCAGTTCTTTTTTGGTGACGGTCTTGTTGGCTGCCCCCAGGCGCGACTCCACCGATTCGCGCAGGTCCACCTTGCGCACGTCTGCACCGCTGGCGCCAGGGCCGGCCCCACCAAAATTCTCGACGTTGATGGTGCGCAGCGCCGTGAACTCCAGCGTCAGCGTGTCGCTGCCGGGGCCGCCGCCCTTATTGGTGAGCTGCGTGGAGTTGCCCACCACCCCTTCGACATCGAAAGGCTTGGCTCCCGCCACCATGGGCACGGCACGCAGCTTGAGGTGCGAGCCGCCGTCGTCAAAACTCGACTGGTAAATCTCGATGCCCTTGTAGCTGGCCGGGTGGTTCACCTCGACGCGCGCGGATGTCTTCTCGCCCGTGGCCTTGTCGTGGATGATGATCTCGCTSGCGAACAGCTTGGGCATGCCGGTSGAGTAGTRSTCSACGATGAAYTTCTTGAGCTCGATCGMRAACGGCAGGTCCTGCAGCAACACGCCGTCGGACTGGCTCAGGATGGCGGTGCTCGACTGTGTGCCCTCAGCCACGAGCAGATTGCCCCGGAAGGTGGGGTTGCGCTCGGACAGTCGGTGCTCGGGCTTCACATCGGCGATCAGCCCGCCCCCAGTGTAGACCGACTTGCCGCCCAGCAGCATCTGCGCACGCACGATGAGGTCGCCATCCAGCAGGCCGCCCACACACACCAGCACGATGGCGCTGTGCGCTGCGATGTAGCCAATCTTGTTGGCGGCGCCAGCCTTGGCCGCCACCATCCAGCCGGTGCCTGGACCTGCGGCTGTGTCGCGCTGCTGCAGGCGCACCTTCCACCCGCCACCTGCCAGAAGTGTGCCAATGCGGCGTGCCTCGGCCTCGGCCGATTCGGGCAGATCGGCCTGTGCCTTGTGGTGGAACGCCTTGAGGCTCTGCTCGCGGATGTTTTCCTTGTAGGCCTTGAGGTCCACCAGGATCTTGGGCGTGTTGCGGGCAATGCACAGCGAGGTGCTGATCACCAGGAACGCCAGGATCAGCAGAAACCACCAGGCGCTGTACACCGCGTTGAGCTGGATGGCGCCGAACAACTCGGCCCAGAACGGACCGAACTGGTTGACGTAGTTGGCCGCCGGTTCGTGCTGCTTGAGCACCGTGCCGATGACCGAGGCGATGCAGATCACCGTCAGCAGCGAGATGGCAAAGCGCATGGAAGACAGCAGCTCGACCCCGGCGCGCAGGGCCTGGGAGCCGGACTTCATGCGAAGGCCCTGGGTGTTGTCGGACATGGGTGGGAGCGGTGTCTGCGAAGCGCGAAAGAAAAAGGGCGGGACCATCGCTGCGATGGACCCGCCCTTTTTGGGGTTGTTATTGGCGGTAGGTTCCGTGCCGCCCGGTCAATCAGGCCGGGTCATGACAAATATCAAGCAATCAATCAGCGCAGGCCGGCGATGTAGTCCGCCACGGCCTTGATTTCCTTGTCATTGAGCTTGGCAGCCACCTGGGTCATCTGGATGCTGTTGGCGCGCGAGCCGTCGCGGAACATGTTCAGCTGCGACACCGTGTAGTCGGCGTGCTGGCCCGACAGGCGGGGGTATTGCGCAGGAATGCCAGCGCCATTGGGGCTGTGGCAGCCAGCGCAAGCAGCGATCTGGCGGTCGGCAATGCCGCCACGGTAGATGCGCTCACCCATGGCCACCAAGTCCTTGTCCTTGGCRAAGCCGGCCTTGGCGGGCTTGGACGTGAGCCAGTAGGCGATGTTGCGCATGTCGTCATCCGACAGGGCCGTGGCAAAGCCCTTCATGATGGCGTTGTTGCGCTTGCCGGACTTGAATTCCTGCAGTTGCTTGACCAAGTATTCGGGGTGTTGCTGCGACAGCTTGGGGTTGGCCGCGATGGCCGAGTTGCCGTCTGCGCCGTGGCAGGCCGCACACACCGCAGTGAAGCTGGCCTCGCCCTTGACGAGATCCGGCTTGGCCGCTTTGGGTGCATCACCCGCTGCAAAGGCCGAAAAAACAGGTGCTGCCAGTGCGGCAGCCGTCAGCAATGAGGCGAGCAACTTCATATCGAGGGTGTGTGTTTATGTGCGCAAAACCTCGCGATTCTACAATGATGGTTCTTTCTCTCCCAACTCCCCATGACGACACCCCCCTCTGCGCCAGTTGCTGGCTCTCTCCCGCCCGCACCTGACGCCAAAATCGCCATGGGCTGGATGCACACCGCCAGGTTCCTGACCACCGCGGCGCAACTGCACCACCTGCCGCCCATCGACGTGCCCGAAATCGCTTTCGTGGGCCGTTCCAACGCGGGCAAATCCACCTGCATCAACACCCTCACCCAGCAAAAGCAGCTGGCATTTGCCTCCAAGAAGCCGGGACGCACCCAGCACATCAACCTGTTCTCACTGGGCAAACAAGGGGTGATGGACGCCGTGCTGGCCGACCTGCCCGGCTATGGGTATGCCGCCGTGTCGCGCTCGGACAAGGTGCGCTGGCAGCAGGTGATGGTGAACTACCTGGTCAGCCGCCCCGGCCTCACGGGCATCGTGCTGTTGTGCGACCCCCGCCTGGGCCTGACCGAGCTGGACGAGGCGCTGCTCGAAGTGGTGCGCCCCCGGGTCGAGGAAGGCCTCAAGTTCCTCATCGTGCTGACCAAGGCCGACAAGCTCACGCGCGCCGAACAGGCCAAGGTGCTGTCGATTACGCGACTGCACGCGGGTGGCGGCGAGGTGAAGATGTTCTCGGCCCTCAAAAAGCAAGGGGTGGATGAAGTGGCCCAGCTGCTGTGGCAGTGGGCGCACCCGGTGAAGCCCCTCGCCGAAGAGCCCCCTGCGGCTGCTGACAGCGTCAGCCCCACCCAGCCGTCATCCACCGGCGAATCGGAGTCCAACTAGCTGCAAGCGCAATCGTTTCATGCGCTGGCAGCTACAGAATGCATAGCACCATGATCCAAGATTGCCTTGTTGACCTCCCCCACGGAATCACCCTGCACTGCCGAGTGAGCGGCATCCCCGGGCGCCCGGTGCTGTTGTTCCTGCACGGATTCCCCGAAGGGGCCTTCATCTGGGACGAACTGCTGCTGCACTTTGCCCGCCCCGAGAACGGCGGCTACCGCTGCGTGGCGCCCTACCTGCGAGGGTTTGGCCCGTCCAGCAGCCCGCAGGCGGTGGATGCGTACCGCGCCAAGCACCTGGTGCAGGACCTGGTCGCGCTGATCGCCCACGAATGCCCCGGCAGTGCGCTGGAATGCCTGGTGGCCCATGACTGGGGCGGCGCCGTGGCATGGAACCTGGCCAACCAGCAGCCACAGCTGATGAAGCGCCTGGCCATCATCAACTCACCGCACCCCGGTGCCTTTGTGCGCGAGCTGTCGCACAACGCCGCCCAGCAGGCGGGCAGCCAGTACATGCATTTTTTGTGCAGGCCCGATGCCGAGGCCCTGCTGGCCGAAGACGACTTCCGCCGCCTGTTTGCCTTTTTCAACGCCCCGGACGGCAGCGCCCCCGCATGGCTGACCGACGAGGTGCGCGCCCAATACCGCGCCCTGTGGCAGCAAGGGTTGCACGGTGCCTGCAACTACTACCGGGCCAGCCCCATCCGCCCGCCGCGCGAGGGCGACCCCGGCGCCCAGGCCATCACCCTGCCCGAGTCGATGTTGACGGTGGATGTGCCTACGCTGGTGCTCTGGGGCATGGACGACCCCGCCCTGCTGCCCGGCTTGCTGGACGGCCTGCCCGGCTGGATCCCCCGGCTGCAGGTGCAGCAGGTGGAGCAGGCATCGCACTGGGTCGTGCACGAGCACCCCGAGCGCGTGGGCATGGAACTGCAGCGTTTTTTGCTATCTAAACAATAGCTATCAGCGCATGATGCACTAGCGCTTCAGGCCATTTTTGCTGATATTTCAGCGGGAATACACGGAGGGCTCGCCCTCCGGGCGGGTCTTGAAGCGCTTGTGCACCCAGTAGTACTGCTCAGGCATGGTGTCGATCACGGCCTGCAGCTCGCGGTTCATGCGTGCCGTGTCGGCCTCAGCGTCGTCGGTAGGGTAGTTGGCCCAAGCGGGCRAAACCTCGGCCACGTACCCGGTGGGCGTCATGCGCGAATACACACCCACCACCTTGGCGCGACCCAGTCGCGCAAACCGCGACAGCGACGGAATGGTGGCTGCCGTCACGCCATAGAACGGCACAAACACCGAATCATTGCGGCCGTAGTCCATGTCGGGCAGCAGGTACAGCAAGCCACCCTTGCGCAGGTTGGCGATGATGGGTTTGACGCCGTCCGAACGGTTGAGCATGCGCACATCGCCAAAACGCTGGCGCCCGGCCATGAACCAGGCATCCACCGCCGGATCAGGGTGGGTGGCAAAGATGGACGTGAATGCACGGCCGCTGCGCAGCGGCAAGGCCAGGCCCCCTGCATCCATGCCGTAGAAATGCGGCGCAAACAAGATGGTGGGCGTATCGCCCTCCAGCTCGTGCACCGCCCCGGTCAAACGCACACGCTGCTCCACCACCGAACGCGGCGCGGCCCACAGCCAGCTGCGGTCCAGCCAGGTCTGGCAGAACGCGACAAAGCTGGCCCGCGCCACGGCGTGGCGGCGCGCTTCGGTCCAGTCTGGAAAACACAGCGCCAGATTGCGCAACGCCACCCTGCGGCGGGGCGCCACCAGCACAAAGGCCGCCTGCCCCAGCAGCCAGCCCATGCCGCGCAACACCGGCAGCGGCAGCAGCGCCAGCACCCGCATGAACCACACACCCAAACGCCCTGTGAGGCCCTTCATGCGGCGCCTCCGGCGGCAGGTTCTGCCGGAGCCGCCTCGCCACGCGGCTGCTTGTAGCGGCCATAGCCCCACAGATATTGCTCGGGGCATTGGCGAATGAGGTGTTCCATGGCTTGGTTGATTTGCAGCACGGCCTGGTCCATCTGGTCGGACAGCGGCTGGGGCAAGGGTTCGAAATGCGTGACATATCCACGGCCCCATGGCAGACGCTCGCAACGCGCCAGCACCACGGTCGCGCCGGTCTGTTGCGCCAGGCGCACGGCCAGGGTCATGGTGTAGGCGTCGCGCCCAAAAAAAGGTGCCCACTGGCCCTGCCCCTCGGGCGGCACCTGGTCAGGCAGCAGCCCCACGGCCTCGCCCCGGCGCAGGGCCTTGATCATCTGGCGCACGCCCGCCAGCGTGGTGGGCACGGCCAGCATGCCGGGGCGGTTGCGCGCGGTCTCCATCACCTTGGCCAGCCAGGCCTGGCGTGCCGGGCGGTACAACACCGTGATGGGGCCACGCTCCGCGCTCCAGCGGCGTGCAGCGGCCTGTGCCGACAGTTCAAAACACCCCTGGTGCGGGGTCAGAAACACGATGCCGCGACCGGCTGCATAGGCCTGCTCCACACAGGCTTCGCCCGTGAGTGCGCAGGGCATGGTCGCGCCCATCCAAAGGCGTGGCAGCTCGGCCACCATGCGGCCCGCATGGGCCACGGCGGCGCGCACATCGCCAAACGCATAGCCCGCCAGCGCTGAGTTGGCGAGAAACCGGCGTCGGTAGGTGGGAGACGACACAAACGCCACCCAGCCCATGGCCGCGCCCATGATGTGCAGCAACCACAGTGGAAATACGGAAAAGAATCGGAAGACGACTGGCATTAAAATGACGGGGTCGCTGAGTTAAATGAGCAACTTGCAGGGCGACGTTAAAAAAATCTGCTAAAGCGTTCGCCAGATCTCCTTCGGGGTGAGGGCAACGCCCCAAATGCCGGAACACAGGAGTTTATTCAAATGGCGAACGACTTTCTCTTTACCTCGGAATCCGTCTCCGAAGGCCACCCCGACAAGGTGGCCGACCAGATCTCGGACGCGATTCTCGATGCAATCTTCAAGCAAGACCCCCGCAGCCGCGTCGCCGCTGAAACGCTGACCAACACCGGCCTCGTGGTGCTGGCGGGCGAGATCACCACCAACGCGCATGTGGACTACATCCAGGTGGCGCGCGACACCATCAAGCGCATCGGCTACGACAACACCGACTACGGYATCGACTACAAGGGYTGCGCCGTGMTSGTSKSSTACGACAAGCAGTCCAACGACATCGCCCAGGGCGTGGAYCACGCGWSCGACGACCACCTGAACACCGGCGCYGGCGACCAGGGCCTGATGTTCGGCTACGCCTGCGACGAGACGCCCGAGCTGATGCCCGCGCCCATCTAYTACGCGCACCGCCTCGTCGARCGCCAGGCCCAGYTGCGCAAGGACGGCCGCCTGCCCTTCCTGCGSCCYGACGCCAAGWSSCARGTGACSATGCGCTATGTSGAYGGCAAGCCCCACAGCATCGACACCGTGGTGCTCTCCACCCAGCACCACCCCGACCAGAGCGAAACGCAAACCAAGATGAAGGCCTCGTTCAMCGAAGCCATCATYGARGAGATCATCAAGCCYGTGCTGCCSAAGGAATGGCTSMAGRACACSCGCTACCTGATCAACCCSACSGGSCGCTTCGTCATCGGCGGCCCGCARGGCGACTGCGGCCTCACSGGCCGCAAGATCATCRTSGACACSTACGGTGGTGCCTGCCCCCACGGCGGCGGCGCATTCAGCGGCAAGGATCCAACGAAGGTSGACCGCTCGGCCGCCTACGCCGCRCGCTACGTSGCCAAGAACATCGTGGCYGCCGGCCTSGCGCGCCAGTGCCAGATCCAGGTGGCCTACGCCATTGGCGTGGCCGAGCCGATGAACATCACCGTCTACACGGAAGGCACCGGCGTGGTGTCGGACGAGCGCTTGGCCGCCCTGGTCCGCGAGCACTTCGACCTGCGCCCCAAGGGCATCATCCAGATGCTGGACCTGCTGCGTCCGATCTACGAAAAGACGGCAGCCTACGGCCACTTCGGCCGCGAAGAACCCGAGTTCAGCTGGGAGAAGACCGATAAAGCTGCTGCGCTTCGCGCTGYAGCGGGGCTGTAAAGCCCGCCGCGCGKCACGCGCGGCTTTCCGTACGTGGACGAAGCTCATATCGCGCCAGCGATGTGAGCACAGGCCAAAAGACCATCAGGGCCGCCCCCCCCAAGCCGCAACGCCCCGCGTTGCGGCTTTTCTTTTGGCGCTTCACCACCACCCGCCAGCGGCGCTCTCCTACACCCGCCGCCCGCTTGCACTGACGGCGCACGCCACAGGCCGCCGGTATCGTTCCTGCACACCCTTTCGCAGCCCCGCGCTGCCTCAACATCCACCGCAAGGAGCGACCACCATGCTGAAGTACGCCATCATTTTTGCCCTGATCTCCCTCGTGGCAGGGGCACTGGGTTTCAGCGGTGTGGCCGCAGGTGCAGCGGGCATTGCCAAGGTGCTGTTTGTGCTGTTCCTGGTGGTTGCCGTGGTGTTTGTGGTGCTGGCGGCCATCGGAGTGGGCGCCGCGCGCAAGGTGCTCAAGTAGTCCTGCACACCTTCGTCACTGCAACACAACACACAGCCCACCATGACCGATACGACCACCATCTTCGAAGCCCTGCGCGAGAGCCACGAGCGCCAGCGCGCGCTGTACGACGCACTGACCGACACCAGCGGCGACACGCCCGAGCGGCGTGACCTGTTCGAGCAACTCAAGAAGGAACTCGCCGCCCACGCCCAGGCCGAGGACCGCCACTTCTATGTGCCGCTGATGGCACACGACGCAGGCATTGATCTGTCGCGCCACGCCATTTCAGAACACCACCAGATCGACGAACTGGTGGAGTCACTGGAAGAGACCGAGCCATCAAGCCCTGCCTGGTTGCCGCTGGCCAAGAAGCTGGCCGAGAAGGTGGAACACCACCTGAAGGAAGAGGAGCACCGCTTCTTCCAGATGGCGGGCAAACTGCTGACGGAGAAGCAGAAAACCGCGCTGGCGGCAGATTACCGGGCGGACTATGAGGACGCCAAGGCCGCTACGACCTGAAGCCCCTCGCCAACGCGAATCAGGCGGCGTCTTCGGCCTGGATCACGCAGTTGCGGCCGCTGGACTTGGCCTTGTACAACGCTGTGTCCGCGCGCTTGATGAGCGCATGGCTGTCTTCCTTGTGGTCCCAGGTGKCCACGCCAAAGCTGGCACTGACATGGCCCACGGCGTCGAATGGCACCCCTGCAATGCGCGCGCGCACGGCCTCCGCCATCGCCATGGCAGCGTCTACCGGGGTTTCCTTGAGCAGGATGATGAACTCCTCGCCCCCAAAACGCGCAGCGCAGTCGGACGACCGCAGCAACTCGCGCACACGCAGCGCCGTGCTCTTGAGCACCACATCGCCAGAGTCATGCCCAAAGGTATCGTTGATGCGTTTGAAAAAGTCGATGTCGAACATCACCACCGACAGGCTCCCCTTTTTGATGCGGGTGTCGGCCATCTCAGTCTCCAGCCTCTCAAAAAAGCGCCGGCGGTTGACCAGGTCCGTCAGGAAGTCCTTGGTGGCGAGGTCTTCCAGCTTGCGGTTGAGCCGCGCCATGGGCTCAATCACCAGCGACGACAGCGACAGGTTGAGACCCACGAACAGCAGCACAAAGCTACCCACCAGCGCCGTCATCACGGTGTTGAAGGTCTGACGCGCCTTCTCCAGCGGGAAATACATGGGCACCTTCACCACCTGGATGCCGACCGTTTCGTTCATGCCCCAGCCAAAGCCGTTCTTGTCGCCATAGACCTTGAGCATGGTGGGTGGGGCCACGGCGGGCGTGCTGTGGCAGGCCATGCACTGCGGCTGCTTGATGGTGATGGGCCGTGCCACGTACATGGCACGGTGCATGCCCTCGCCAACCTCGCCGGTCACTTCCTTCTTGAGGTCGGCGCGGCCTTCGCGAAAGTCACTGATGATGCGCTCTTCCCACTCGTTGGCACGGTCGCGCAGGTTGGTCGGGTTGAGCACCGCCTCCTTGTATTCGTAACCGGGGAACCGGTTCTGCAGCCGGCGCAGGGTCTCCGTGGCGGCATAGGCGGGCACGGTCTGGGGCAGGAATTTTTCGGCCAGCGTCACGTCCAGGTGGGGCTTGACCAGCTCTGTCGTGTAGTCGCGGATCGCCATGGCCGCGTGCATCATGATCTGCGAGTTGTGCTGCACCTCCTCGATGGCAGACTGCTGCAGGAAGCGGTGCACATAGGCGCCCGCGCCCAGCACCGCCAGCAGCAGCACGCCAGCCAGCACCAGATTGAATTTGAGCCGCAACGACATGGATCTCCCTCGGTGGCCCGCGCACGGCGGGCCTGTTATTGGAGGTGCGGACACGCCATATTGGGCGCAGTCCCCCAGGTTCACACAGGTGGGCTTGCACGCCGCACTACGAGACCACAGCACGAAAAGGACGGATTCGCGCTACAGAAACTTTGCGCACAGCGTGCAAGCGGCGCATTGTCGCCACGTTTGTACGGCCCGGTCCATCGCTTTTTTGCCACGCTGCCCTGCACCCCCGCCCCATGCACGGGATGAACCGCCGGGTCGCACAATAGCGACTTCAGAGGCGGTTGGCAGCGCCGCCTATCTGCCGCCGCCAGGGTGCCCTGCGACGGTCATCCCCCCACCCACGACACTGGCTGGCGGTAAAATCACTACAAAAAAGATAGCTGCCAGCATATATACATCCAGCGCATAAAGCCCCATTGCTTGCTCGACCTGCTCCAACGCCGCCCCAATGCCCCGGTCAGCCCCTGGCATGCGAAGGCCACCGTGAGGACAGGGGCGGCCCCCACGCCAGCAACGCGAAGGGCCCTGAAGCGCACCACCAGCCGGAGACACATGGTCGACACCGCCATCTACATCGGACGTTTTGAGCCCGTCCACAGCGGCCACATGGCGCTATTGCAACGTGCACTGGACAGCGCCCCGCAGGTCATCGTGGTGATCGGCTCGGCGTGGCAGGCACGCTCGCCCAAGAACCCTTTCACCTGGCAAGAGCGCGAAGCCATGCTGCGCGCTGCCCTGCCCCCCGCAGAAAGCGCCCGGGTGCAGGTGCTGCCCATGCGCGACTACTACAACGAGGCCGTGTGGGTGCAGGCGGTGCGCAGGGGCGTGGCGCGCCTCACCGCCCCGGGCGCAAGCATCGGCCTGGTGGGCCACTTCAAGGATGCGACCAGCGGCTACCTCAGCGCCTTTCCAGGCTGGCAGCTCATTCACATAGAACGTCAGGGCCGCATCGACGCCACCGCCATCCGGGACGCGTACTTTGGCGCCACGCCCGCCACCGTGCGCGCCGCCGTGGCGCCGCTGGCCGCAGAGATTCCCGAGAGCACCATCGCCACGCTGGAGCACTTTGCGCAGACCCCACACTACCCCGCGCTGCAGGAGGAGTGGCGCATGCTGCGTGGTTACCGCCAGGCCTGGTCTGCCGCACCCTACCCGCCGGTGTTCGTCACCGTGGACGCCGTGCTGCGCTGCCAGGACCATGTGCTGCTGATCCGCCGCGCGCACGCACCCGGCAAGGGCCAGCTGGCCGTGCCCGGCGGCTTCATCGAGCAGCGAGAAACCGTGTGGCAGTCCTGCCTGCGCGAGCTGGTGGAAGAAACCCACTGCAACCTGCCCGAGGCCCGCATGCGCGCTGCGCTGCAGTCAGTGGCCGTGTTCGACCACCCCGACCGCAGCCAGCGCGGTCGCACCATCACGCATGCACACTACTTTGACCTGGGCGATGCGCCCTTCCC